>JAHEMM010000043.1:12567-22040 GCA_024643655.1 Chitinophagaceae bacterium
CAAGAGAACCCTTCTCTTTCGGTGGTTGGAATGAAAGTAAATTTGGCGTTGGTGATATTACGGGAAAAAGTTCAATAGAATTTTGGACCAAGTTGAAAAAAAGTACAACGAAATGGAATGCGGAGGCAGGTGTTAATTGGATGAGCTAAGAATTATTATAAATGTTGAACTTTAAATGTTGAATGAAGAAAGTACATTTAAAATTCAACATTCAACATTTAAAATAAATAAAGTGTCAGAGACTAATACAATTTCCGAATCACTAGAGATTATCCAAAACAATCAGGACTACACCCTATTCTCATGGAGCAAACAAAAAGGCATCTCCCCTATTGCTGTAAAACATGCCGAAGGTGTATATCTCTACGACTATGATGGTAAACGTTATATTGATTTTTCATCGGGATTGATGAATGTAAATATCGGCCATGGTAACCAACGGGTAACCGAAGCCGTGGTAAAGCAAATGCAGGAAGTAAGTTATGTTACGCCGAGTTGTGTTACAAAAGTCCGCGGTGATCTGGGGAAGAAACTTGCTTCAATAACTCCGAAAGGTTTGAATAAAACTTTGTTCACTGTTTGCGGAGCTACAGCAATAGAAAATGCAATTAAGCTGGCTAGACTATATACTGGCCGACATAAGATTATTACAAAATACAGAGCTTTTCATGGAGCAAGTTATGGTGCTATGACTGCCGGCGGCGACCCAAGGAAATTACCTGCCGATAGTCAACAGGCTCCAAATTTTGTACATGTAGAAGATCCCTTTTGCTATCGTTGCCCATTCGGACAAACTTTTGGTAAATGCCAGTATGAATGTGCCAGTCATGTAGAAAGAGTTGTTCAATTTGAAGGGCCGGAAAATGTTGCGGCTATTTTGATTGAAGGAGAAAGCGGCTCATCAGGTTGTATAAAATATCCACCGGATTATTTAAAAAAGATAAGATCCATCTGTGATAAATATGGAATTCTGTTGATTGCTGATGAAGTAATGAGTGGTTTTGGAAGAACCGGAAAATGGTTTGGTGTAGATAATTATGAAGTAGTTCCTGATATGATTGCAACGGCTAAAGGTTTGACCGCAGGTTATATTCCATTCGGCGCATTGATTGTAAGCGACAAAATTGCTGCAGCTTATGATGATAAACCATTGATGCTTGGCTTAACCTACTCAGCTCATGCTGTTGGTTGTGCTGCTGCTCTGGAAGTATTAAATATTTATGAAGCAGATGGATTGATTGAGAATGCTGCGAACATGGGAAAATATGTAGAACAGGAAGTAGAAAAATTAAAACAAAAACATCCAAGCATCGGCGATTTCAGAAATACGGGTTTATTGGGTTGTATCGAATTAGTAAAGAACAGGGAAACAAAAGAACCCATGGCTCCTTTCAATGCAAAACCGGATGAAATGGTGGTGATGAATAAAGTAGCCGCTAAGATCAAAGAACTCGGCATGTACACATTTGTACGGTGGAATTATATTTTTATTGCACCTCCTTTGATTATTACAAAAGAACAGATTGATGAAGGGTTGGCGATAATCAGTGAAGCGATAAAGATTGCAGACGAGAATATAAGTTAAGAATTTAGAATGTAGAGTTAAGAGTTAGATGTATTGCAACTCTACATTCTAAACTCTTAACTCTAAATTAAATAAATGCAAGAAACGAATCAATACGATAGCACACTTGTTAATGAAGACTTAGCTCCTGTTCCTGCATCCAAACGAACATGGGGAACCTGGAACTATGCAGCTTTATGGATCAGCATGAGTCTTTGTATTCCAACCTACATGCTTGCAAGTTCACTCATAGAAGGCGGCATGAACTGGTGGCAATCCATCCTCACCATTTTCATTGGTAATACGATTGTATTGATTCCTATGATTTTGAATGGGCATGCCGGAGCTAAGTATGGAATTCCATTTCCCGTTTTTGCAAGAGCAAGTTTTGGCACAATTGGTGCAAATATTCCCGCAATACTAAGAGCCATTGTTGCTTGTGGCTGGTTTGGTATACAAACATGGATCGGTGGATTTGCATTATATCAGATGATGAAGCTATGGATTCCATCACTCGCAACGATGCCACAAATCTTTCCAGCATCCTTCGGATTAGAGACCGGCCCCGCTATTTGTTTTATTATATTCTGGTTCATCAATATGCTCGTCGTTTATTTTGGCATCGACAGTATTAAAAAACTATTGGTTTTTAAAGCATTCTTTTTGCCGTTCGCTGCATTGGCGTTATTATTCTGGGCAATTAATGCTGGTAATGGTTTGGGACCAATACTTTCTCAACCTGCAAAACTTACCGGTCCAGCATTCTGGGCGTTCTTCTTTCCAGCACTAACAGGTATGATTGGTTTTTGGGCAACACTTTCTTTAAACATTCCTGATTTTACACGATATGCAAAAAGCCAGAAAGCGCAGATCAACGGACAAATAATCGGACTGCCCCCCTCTATGACTTTATTTGCTTTCATAGGTGTAGTAGTTACTTCAGCAACCTTTATTATATATGGAGAAACGATCTGGGATCCTGTTGTACTCGCAGGAAAGTTTGAAAATAAATTACTCGTAAGTTTTGCAATGATAGCCGTTGCTTTATCTACATTAGCAACAAATATTGCCGCCAATATTGTAAGCCCTGCCAATGATTTTGCAAATATTTCTCCTCAAAAAATAAATTTCAGAACCGGTGGTTATATAACTGGAATCATAGGCATTCTGATTTTTCCCTGGAAATTAATTGCTGATCCAAACGGATACATATTTACATGGCTTATAGCATATTCAAGTTTACTCGGACCTGTTGGTGGTATCATGATTGCTGATTATTATTTTATCAGGAAGCAACAACTGAATGTATCTGAACTTTACCAACACAAGGGGCAATATGGATTTAAAAATGGTTTTAACTCCACTGCGATTCTTGCATTACTGATTGGCATTGTTCCTAATATCCCCGGATTTTTATTACAGGTAAAATTAATTTCAAATTCAACTTTTCCTGTTTGGATATCTGAACTCTATCATTATGCATGGTTTGTTGGCTTTTTTGTTAGCGGTATTATTTATATCTTACTGATGAAGAAAAATAAAACAGTTACGAACCTCTCTAAAGCATAATAATTATGTCAGTACTTATTAAAAATGGAAGAGTAATTACAGCTGATGCTGATCAGATAGCTGATATATTTATAGAAGGAGAAACTATTAAAGCAATTGGTAAAGACCTGAATATAAAAGCTACAAAAGAAATTGATGCTGCCGGCAAATTAGTTTTCCCTGGAGGAATCGATCCGCATGTACACCTTGAAATGCCTTTTATGGGGGCTTTCTCTTCTGATAATTATGAAACAGGTACAAGAGCAGCTTTATATGGTGGCACAACAATGGTCATTGATTTTATTCTGCAGAAACAAGGCAATAGTTTACGTTCAGCATTAGAAGAATGGAAAAGCAGAAGTGATAACAACTGTGTGGGTGATTATAGTTTTCACATGGCCGTCACCGATTTTAATGAAAATACAAAGAAAGAAATTCAGGAAATGATAGAGGTAGAAGGTATTACTTCTTTCAAAACCTTTATGGCTTATAAAGGTGTATTCATGATTGACGACCGGCAGATGATTGAATTAATGGCGGAAGTAAAAAAACACGGTGGCCTTATTAATGTGCATGCTACCAATGGTGATATGATTGATTCTCTAATCGCAAAGCACCGTTCTGAAAGGAAGCTCTCACCTTTGTACCATTATCTTTCTCAACCGGAAATTACTGAAGCAGAAGCCAGCGGTCGTTTTGCAGATATGGCAAACTACACTGGTTGTCCCGGTTATATCGTTCATCTTACTTGCGAAGGCGCATTAAATGCTGTACGAAATGCAACAAAAAGAAATCAAAAAGTATTTGTAGAAACCTGCATACAATATTTAATCCTTGATGCGTCATTGTATGAAAATGATTTTGAAGGCGCCAAATGGGTAATGAGTCCGCCATTAAGGGAAAAGAAAGATCAGGAAACTTTGTGGGCAGGTATTAACCAGGGATTGGTAGAAGTTGTAGCAACTGATCACTGTCCTTTTAATTGGGAAAAGAAATTATTAGGTAAAGATGATTTTTCAAAAATACCCAATGGACATCCAGCCATTGAGAACCGAATGGAATTACTTTTTAGTGAAGGAGTAAATAAAGGAAGAATAACCTTGAATAAATATGTAGAAGTTTCCAGTACGAATGCAGCAAAAATATTTGGCATGTTTCCCCGCAAAGGAACAATCGCAGTCGGTAGCGATGCAGATATAGTCATCTTCGACCCGAATGAAAAACATAAACTGTCAGCAAAGACACATCACATGAATGTTGATTACAGTGGTTATGAGGGTTGGGAACTTACAGGAAAAGTAAAAACAGTTTTACTAAGAGGAAAAGTTGCTATTGAAAATAATCATTGCAATATTGATAAAGGGTATGGTAAATTTATTAGAAGAAACAAAGTTTCTTCTATAGTTTAGAATTAAAAGTTTAGAATGTAGAATTATGGAATCACCCAATAAAAGTGAGAGCATTATTGCAACCAAGGCGTATTCATTTGCTTTGGAAATTATAATCCTTTACAAGCAATTAGTTGCAGATAAAAAGGAGTTTGTCCTGTCAAAACAAATATTACGTTCCGGCACTTCAATTGGTGCGAATATAAATGAAGCATTATCGGCACAATCGAAACGGGATTTTGTACATAAACTAAGTATTTCATTAAAGGAAACCAGGGAAACAAGTTACTGGTTAAATCTTTTAAAAGACAGTAATTATATAAGTCTGGAAATTTTTAATAACTTAAATACTAAATGTAACGAGGTAAAAAAAATATTAAGCAGCATTATCCTTACAACAAAAGAAAAGTATTTCAAGAAATAGCGAAACAATAACTCTAAACTTTTAATTCTAAACTCTTAACTCTATAAAATGGCCAGAATAATTAAATCAGGATTAATTCAATTAAGTCTTCCAAAAACAGAAGGCGAAGGAACCATAGAAGAAATAAAAGAAGCTATGGTGCAAAAGCACATTCCATATATAGAAGAAGCTGGGAAAAAAGGCGTTCAGATACTTTGCTTCCAGGAAATTTTTAATACTCCGTATTTCTGTCCGGGACAGGATAAAGCATGGTATGAAAGTGCAGAAACAGTTCCCGGCCCAACTATTGAACGAATGCAGGAGTACGCAAAGAAGTATAATATGGTCATCATTGTACCAGTGTATGAAAAAGAACAAGCCGGTGTATTATACAATACCGCTGCAGTAATTGATGCGGATGGAACATACTTAGGCAAGTACAGAAAAAATCATATCCCCCATACATCCGGTTTCTGGGAAAAGTTTTTCTTTAAACCAGGTAACTTAGGTTATCCTGTTTTTCAAACCAAGTATGCAAAAGTGGGTGTATATATCTGTTATGATCGTCACTTCCCCGATGGTGCAAGATGTTTAGGATTGAACGGCGCCGAGATCGTTTACAACCCTTCCGCAACTGTTGCAGGCTTGTCGCAATATTTATGGAAGCTGGAACAACCAGCCCATGCAGCAGCCAATGGATATTTTATGGGTTGTATCAACAGAGTTGGCGAAGAAAAACCATGGAACCTCGGTAAGTTTTATGGCACCAGTTATTTCGTTGATCCCAGAGGACAAATTTTTGCACAGGCATCAGAAGACAATGACGAATTATTAATTTCAGAATTTGATTTAGATATGATAGAAGAAGTAAGATCAACCTGGCAATTTTTCAGAGACAGAAGACCTGAGACTTATGGAAAGCTAACAGAGTTATGAATTTAAAGTGTAGAGTTAAGAGTTATCAGTAACTCTTAACTCATAATTCTTAACTCTAAACTAAAAAAATGATAGAGAGTAACAAACTTTCAGAAAAGCAGTACCAGGAGAACTTCTCCGACATTCACCCACCGTATGAAAGTAGTACGGCTGCCAAAGTGGATGCCAATCGTTGCCTGTTTTGTTATGATGCACCCTGCATGAAAAGTTGCCCTACCAGTATTGATGTACCGAAATTCATTAAGCAAATAGCTACAGAAAATATAAAAGGCTCGGCCAAAACAATTTTTTCCTCCAATATCATGGGAACAGGTTGTTCCAAAGTATGCCCTGTAGAAAAATTATGCGAAGGTGCTTGCGTTTATAATTTACTCGAAGAAGAACCCATTCCTATTGCCAAACTGCAACGCTACTCTACCGAAATAGCAATGGAAAAAAATTGGAAACTCTTTGAAAGGAAAAAATCAGTTGGCAAGAAAGTAGCGATCGTTGGCGCAGGCCCTGCCGGATTGAGTTGTGCCCATGCCCTTTCAAGAGAAGGCATTGATTGTACCATTTATGAAAAAGAAAGCAAAGGCGGTGGGTTGATGACTTACGGTATTGCAGCCTACAAAGTCACACCACAATTCTGCGAAGATGAAGTCAATTATATTTTATCCATCGGCGGAATAGAAATAAAATACAATCAGGAACTAGGAAAGGATATAACATTAGCTCAATTAAAAAAAGAATACGATGCTGTTTACCTCGCCATCGGGGTTGGTGTTGCAAGACAATTAGCTATTCCCGGAGAAAAATTAGAAGGTGTTGTTGATGCCATTAGTTTCATTTACGACATCAGAGATAAAGGTTATTCTTCTGTTCCGGTTGGTGATAAAGTAGCCGTAATAGGTATGGGAATGACGGCTATTGATGCGGCTACACAGGCAAAACGTCTGGGTGCAAAAGAAGTAACGATGCTATACAGAAGAACAGAAGATGAAATGCCCTGCACTAAACATGAACTTGATATTGCTATGCTCGATGGCTGTGAAGTAGTATGGCTCGCAGCTCCTCAAAAAATAAAAGGCTCTCAGGGAAAAGTAAAACAACTTGTTTGCAGTAAAATGAAACTGGGCGAACCCGATGCCAGTGGCCGCCGCTCCCCTGTTGATACGGGTGAAACATTTACCCTCGATGTTGACATGGTCATCAAAGCAGCAGGACAAACTCCATTTGAAAAAATAATTAAAAAATATAAACTCGATAATAAGAATGGAAAAATTTCCATCAACGAAAATTGTGCAACAAATATCAAAGGCGTCTTCGCCGGTGGCGATGCGGTGAACGGTGGTAAAGAAGTCGTGGATGCAGTGCAGGCGGGTAAAGACGGAGCTTTCTCGATATTAAAATATCTCGGAGTTAAGAATTAAAAGTTTAGAGTTAAGAGTTGTAACCACCAATCATTCACGTCTTACTCTTAACTCATAATTCTAAACTCTAAACTGCTAAAAACTCGAACCCAAAAAATAAAAAGAGATGGCTGACATAAGAAGTAATTTCCTCGGTATAAAATCTCCCAACCCTTATTGGTTGGCGAGTGCCCCTCCTACCGATAAAAAATATAATGTCCTAAGAGCCTTCGAAGCCGGCTGGGGCGGTGTGGTCTGGAAAACATTAGGCAGCCAGGTAAAAAATGTTTCCTCACGGTATTCAGCAGTTGATTTCAATGGCGGCAGAATGATGGGCTTTAATAATATCGAACTCATAAGTGATCGTCCGCTGGATATCAACCTCAAAGAAATTGCAGAGTGCATCAAATTATTTCCCGACCGTGCCATGGTCGTTTCTCTTATGGCCGATAACGATAAAAAAAGCTGGCATGAGTTAATAAAAAAAGTAGAAGACACCGGCGCCCATGGCCTCGAATTAAATTTCGGTTGCCCGCATGGCATGACGGAAAGAGGAATGGGTGCCGCCGTGGGGCAAGACCCGGAAATTGCCTGCATGGTAGTAGAATGGGTAATGGAAGCCGCCAACATTCCCGTCATCACCAAGCTCACTCCCAATGTACATTCCGTGGTGCCAACCGGCCGTTCCGTAGTCAAGGCAGGTACCAATGCCTTGTCGCTCATCAATACCATACAATCCGTAACCGGTATTGATCTCGATACCCTTGTTCCCAATCCTTATGTGGCTGGCAAATCTGTCTTTGGTGGTTATTGCGGCCCGGCCGTAAAACCAATTGCATTAAAATTCCTAACCACCATTACGCAGGATGAGTTAACCAAAACAGTTCCCGTCTCCGGTATCGGTGGCGTAAGCACCTGGAAAGATGCCGTAGAGTTTATGCTCCTCGGTGCCAGCAATGTGCAGGTATGCACCGCTGTTATGCACCACGGTTTCCGCATTATTGAAGATCTATGCGATGGCCTCAACAACTGGATGGATGAAAAAGGATTCAACACCCTTGATGATTTTATCGGCAAGTCTGTCGACACCATCACCCATTGGGAAGACCTCGACATCAACTATCATCACATTGCCAAAATAAACCAGGACAAATGTATTCACTGCGGTCTTTGCTATATTGCCTGCGAGGATACATCGCATCAGTCCATCAACATCCAGAAAGGGAATCCATATAACACCTATACCATTATAGATGAAGAATGTGTAGGCTGCAACCTTTGCCAGCTCGTTTGCCCGGTAGATGATTGCATTACCATGGAAGAACATCGTGAAGCACCGGAATACATCAACTGGATTGAGTGGCAAAAGAAAGGGTTACCGTTGAATGATCATTAAAGCCCATCCCGACCTTCCCGCAGGGAAGGCCACCGGCACACAGCCCTGACAGTTGAGAATGTATTTATTTGCTTGGATTTGTACTAATGCTGAAGTGGAAGAACAAAAAGTTTGGTTTTGCACTGAAGCACCGTCCTTCTCTTTCGGAGAAGGATAAGAGGATGAGGCTTGTTATTAGCCGAGCTACAATTCTACTATCATCGTCTGCTGCGTCGCACTCTTGTACTTCGAGTAATTTTATTCAGCAAATTCTTAACCCTTTATTTAGTGTTATATGAACTGCAACTGTTACAAAATAGCAGCATATCACTTGTATAAAAAGCAGCACCTGCATGTTCTTACCAAAACAGGAAGCAGAGTCTTGACCCATCATATACCATCAAATAGTAAAATATAAACTTTCCACCTTTGCAGGTTTTCCCCAAAAACAACAAGACGTAGTCGGCGTTTGCCTTCAGTTTTACTCAACTACTTACTTTTTCCCTTACTGCCTTATTGATAAAATAATAAACAGTGAGGATGACAAAGAAAATGGCCATTGCCTTAAATTCATTTACAGTTACATGCATTAATACCCATCCAATAACAATAATAGCAAGTATCGGTATGGTCAGCCCGAAAGGAACTTTAAAACCTCCTTGCAACCCAACATTTTTTTTAACTCGTAATCTGATCATAGCTAACACTACAGCGAGATAAATAATTAATGAGGCAGAACTTACAAGTGTGGCCAATTGTTCAAATCCACCAGTAGTAGAAAAAATGATTGCGAGTAAAGCATATACAATGATCGCCACATAAGGGGAGGCAAACCTTGGGTGTATCTTTCCTAAAAAGTCAGGCAATT
>JAHEMM010000128.1 GCA_024643655.1 Chitinophagaceae bacterium
GATTATCAAATAATGTTAGAAAAGCAATGGGATGAAGCTTTAAGAAAAAAGTATCCAGTTACGATTGATAAAAAAGTGTTGGAAAGTATTACTAAGTAGAGCCAGGAATTTAAATAAGAAAAAAAGAGAAGTTCGAATTTCTTAATAAGTACTTCTCTTTTTTTAAAAATGATTTTCCTTTAAAAAGGACAGCAAATGTTCTCATTACCTTGCTAATTTATTTAAAACATTAGGCTATAAGTCTTTTACCACATTGGCCACTACATGAGGGCGACCTAAAGTATAATAATGCAAAACAGGCACACCATTTTTCTTTAAATCTTTTGATTGCATCAACAGCCACTCAGCACCAACTTGTTCAACTTCGGCATCCGTTTTACAATTCAGGATTTCATTTGCCAGATCTTTTGGCAGATCGATATGAAATGTCTTTGGAAGAATATTTAATTGTTTCTTACTATACACTGGTTTCAATCCAGGAATTATTGGTACAGTAATACCTATAGATCTGCAAGCATCTACAAAAGCATAAAACTTTGCGTTATCAAAAAACATTTGTGTTATAATGTAATCAGCACCACCTTCTACTTTTGCCTTCAAATAAGCCAGATCAGTATCCATATTAGGTGCTTCAAAATGCTTTTCAGGATAACCCGCTACACCAATGCAAAATTCAGTTTTATGGGAATTCTTCAAATCGTCCTCTAGGTAAACACCGGCATTCAGGTTAACAACCTGCCTCAATAAGTCAGAAGCATATTTATGTCCCCCCGGTTCAGGCTCAAAAGCCGTTTCATTTTTAGCTGCATCTCCACGAAGCACTAATACATTATCGATCCCTAAATAACGTAAATTGATTAAAGCATCTTCTGTTTCATTTACGCCAAACCCGCCACAAATAAGGTGTGGTACAGTGTCCACATCATATTTATTCATAATGGCAGCACAGATGCTCTCAGTTCCTGGTCTTTTACGGACAATCACTTTTTCAAAACTGCCATCCATTCTTTTTTTAAAAATATGCTCACTACGGTGATAGGTAACATTAATAAATGAAGGGTTGAACTCCATTAAAGGGTCCAGATGATTATACAAGGCTTCAATTCCTTTTCCTTTTAATGGCGGCAATACTTCAAAGGAAATTAATGTGTCTTTTGCCTGATTGATATGATCGATTACTTTCATTGGGATGCAAAGCTAATGATGCTGGAGCATTAGTCAAAACAAGGTTAAATGAATTTGAATTTCCTTTTTATCACAATACAAGTCTTATTTTTGCCTTTCATGTCAGTTACTATCGAAACAAAGGGTCTTGTAAAAAAGTATGGCAACCGGGTGGTTGTAAATAGGGTTTCATTTGAGGTAAAGCAAGGTGAAATCGTTGGCCTTTTAGGACCAAACGGAGCCGGGAAAACAACTTCCTTCTATCAGGTAGTAGGGTTGATAAAGCCAGAGGAAGGGCAAGTTTTTTTTAATGGAAAAGACATCACCTCGTTGCCAATGTATAAAAGAGCTCAGCTGGGAATTGGCTATTTACCGCAGGAAGCCTCTATTTTTCGTAAACTTAGTGTAGAAGATAATATTGCTGCTATTCTTGAAATGACAAAAATGTCCAAACAAGAACAGAAAGCAAAACTTGAATCATTGCTGAATGAATTTCGCCTTCAACATGTTCGCAAAAGCAATGGCGATGTATTAAGTGGTGGTGAAAGAAGAAGAACAGAAATAGCAAGAGCACTATCTGTCAATCCAAAGTTTATATTATTGGATGAACCCTTTGCTGGTATTGACCCTATAGCTGTAGAAGATATACAGGCTATTGTAGCCAAACTGAAATATAAAAATATTGGCATTTTAATTACTGATCATAATGTAACAGAAACCTTATCAATCTGTGATAGAGCTTATCTTTTAATTGAAGGAAAGATATTTAAACATGGCTCTGCAGAAGAATTAGCAGCAGATGAGCAGGTAAGAAAATTATACCTCGGCAGAAATTTTGAACTGAAGCGTAAGGATTATTTACATGATGAGGCGAGAAGTAATCAGGATTAATTTTTCTCACAATTTTTTTGGAAATCCATTTATGAATTATCATCAATTACCAAAAATTGAATTGCATCTTCACCTCGATTGTAGTTTGAGTTATAGGGTAGTACAACAAATAGATCCCTCTATTTCATTTGAAGAATACAAAGAATCATTTATTGCTCCTCCAAAATGTACAGACCTTGTTGATTACCTCAGCCGTGCGGTAAAAGGTTTTGAGATGATGCAGACAAAAGAGCAACTGCAACTGGTTACTATGGATTTATTGGAGCAATTAAAAGCTGACAATGTAATCTATGCTGAGGTTCGCTTTGCTCCATTATTACATATTGCAAAAGGATTAACACCGGGTGAAGTAGTGCAGATAGTAAATGATACAGTAACAAAAGGCATTCAACTAACAGGAGTTGAAGCAAGGTTAATCCTTTGTACGCTTCGCCATTATTCCGAAGAACAAAGTATGGAAACAGTACAACTGGTTAATCAATTTAAAAGCACCAATGTGGTGGCATTTGATATTGCCGGTGATGAAGCCGGATTTCCGATAAAAAATCATATCAAAGCATTTGAATATGCAAAGGCCAATAATATTCACTGCACGGCACATGCTGGCGAAGCGAAAGGTGCTGAGAGTGTATGGGAAACAATACAGCAGTTTCATCCATCAAGAATTGGACATGGCACCAGAAGTGCCGAAGACAATGCTTTATTATCTTTTCTCAAAAAAGAAAATATTCATCTGGAAGTTTGTCCAACCAGTAATATTCAAACCAATGTATTTGATACAATACAAGACCATGCTGCAGATAAAATCTATAATGCCGGAGTATCTATGAGCATAAACACGGATGCCCGTACTATAACACCAGTGACTCTTTCAAGTGAGTATGCAGTAATGGAAAAAACTTTTAATTGGGGTTGCGAACATTTTCTAAAGTGTAATCTGGAAGCTATCAGTCATTCATTTTGTTCAGATGAGTTAAAAGAAGAGTTAAAGCAAAAAATACTTTCTGCATATCAGGTTTAGCTTAAGCTCATAAGAATGCAAAGCATTTAAAACAACTCTTTCATATTGATTTATATGATTTCGTGGCAGTAATTTCTTATTTTGCCGGTATCAATGAAATTACTTTCTCCTGCCATATCATCACTTGCCCGTATGCGTCTTTGGCGTATCGAAGCCTGGAAGAAAAATCCCTTGAATGCACAGCGAGAAGTATTGCAGAACCTGGTGACATCTGCACAATACACGGAGTTTGGAAGAAAATATAACTTCTCTAATCTTTTTAATGTAAGAGATTTCAAGTCAGCTGTTCCTATTCATGATTATAATGATTTGAAACCATTGATAGACCGTATCATGCATGGCGAGCAGAACATACTTTGGAATACGCCTATCTATTGGTTTGCCAAAAGTAGCGGCACTACCAGTGATAAAAGTAAATTTATTCCTATTAGTGAAGAAAGCCTTGAAGACGGACATTTTAAGGCATCTAAAGATGTTCTGTCAATGTATTATCAACACAAACCAGATGCTGAATTATTAACAGGTAAAGGCCTGTTGATAGGGGGTAGTCATAATATAAATCCTGTTAATGCAGAAGCACAGTATGGCGATTTAAGTGCAGTTCTATTTCAAAACTCGCCTTTTTGGGCTCACTGGTTGCGAACTCCTGATTTAAGTATTGCCTTGATGGATGAATGGGAAACTAAGATCGAGAAAATTGCAGAAGCTACTATCAAAGAGAATGTTACTTCCGTATCAGGTGTTCCAACCTGGACACTGGTTTTATTTAAACGTATTTTAGAAATTACAGGCAAAAAAACAATAGGAGAAGTTTGGCCTTCATTGGAATTATACATGCATGGAGGAGTTTCATTTACCCCATACAAAGATCAATTCCAGAAAATAATCGGACGAAATATTAATTATCTAGATATGTATAATGCCAGCGAAGGATTTTTTGCTGCACAGGAAACACCGGGTGATGATGGGATGTTACTCTTTACAGATCATGGTATTTTTTATGAATTTATGCCGGTCCAGGAATATGGTAAAAAGGATCCACATACGATAGGTTTGCTCGATGTAGAAGTAGGAAAAAACTATGCTCCGGTTATCAGTACCAATGGAGGATTGTGGCGGTATTTATTAGGAGATACCATTCAGTTTACTTCGTTGAATCCTTTTCGTATCAAAGTATCTGGACGATTAAAGCATTATATGAATGCTTTTGGCGAAGAAGTGATTGTGGACAATACAGATAAAGCGATATCAATAGCAGCTGAAAAAACAAGTACAGTCGTAAATGATTACACAGCTGCACCCATTTACTTTTCTGAAAAATCAAATGGAGCTCATGAATGGTTGATTGAGTTTGAAAATGAACCAGAAAATATAGAACAATTTATTATTGAATTAGATTCAGCTTTGCAAAGTATTAATAGTGATTACGAAGCAAAGCGACATAAAAGCATAGCTTTAGGCTTGCCAGTTGTACATTCATTAAAGAGGGGTAGTTTTGAAAATTGGCTACGCAAAAAGGGCAAACTTGGAGGACAACATAAAGTGCCCAGACTTTCCAATGAAAGAAATTTATTAGAAGAGATTTTATTGTTGAATAAAAATTAAAACCAGCGTCATGAAATTATTACAAGGAAAAGTTGCAATTGTAACGGGTGCTGCCCGTGGAATTGGGGAAGCTATTGCTATTAAATTTGCAGAACAAGGTGCCAATGTTGCTTTTACCTATGTAAGTGACAGCAGTAAAGAAAAAGCAACTGCTTTAGAAAGTAAATTAGCAGCCATGGGGGTAAAAGCAAAGGCTTATCAAAGTAATGCCGGAGATTTTGCACAATGTGAAGCATTTGTAACGGATGTGCTTAAAGAATTTGGTACAGCAGATATCTGTGTAAATAATGCCGGTATTTCAAAAGATAATCTTTTGCTACGTATGACTCCCGAACAATGGAATGATGTAATACAAGTAAACCTGAATAGCGTTTTCTATATGACTAAACAAGTCATTCGTCCAATGATGAAAGCGAAAGCCGGATCAATCATCAATATGAGTTCCATCATTGGTGAAATAGGTAATGCAGGTCAGAGCAGTTATGCCGCCAGCAAAGCTGGAATTATTGGGTTTACAAAAAGTGTGGCAAAAGAGTTAGGTAGTCGTAATATACGGTGTAATGCAATTGCGCCTGGTTTTGTTGAAACTGATATGACCAGTTATTTAAAGGATGGTGAAGGTGCAGATAAGTATAAAGCCGGAATTCCTTTAGGTAAATTTGCTTCACCGGAAGATATTGCAAACGCTGCTTTATATTTGGCTTCCGACTTATCTTCTTACGTTACAGGTCAAACTTTGAGTGTTTGTGGAGGATTGAATATTTAAAACATCTTTATCCCTGAAGTTTAATACCTCTCTTTTGAATATAAGCATGCCAAAGTATCATAGCAGCAATAGTTCTATATGGTCGCCACGGTTCTGCGATAAGTAGCATTTCTTCTTTGGATATATCCTTTGGCAATCGCTTTGTTTCTTTCAAGCTAT
>JAHEMM010000044.1 GCA_024643655.1 Chitinophagaceae bacterium
AGAGGAGCAGATGCCCGACTGATTGGTACGAAGAAGATCATCGTTCATAATAACTAGTAGAAAAGAAATACAGCATAATCAAAACCCCTTCCAACAAATCGGAAGGGGTTTTTTCTAAAAAGGGTAAAAAATACAGTATAAATTATTTGAAATACGCCAAAAAAATGATTCCTATATTTGCATTCTGTTAATTATAAGAATATGAAATTCACTTCAGCTCTGGTTTGATCGTATCGTTCACCAAGGGCAATTTTTCCGGATCTTAAATATAGCTTGCAGTAGCAGTCTGTAAGTTTATTCCTTTATCTTTTTTTTATTGTCAATTATGTCGCAATCAACTTATACAAATAAGCTGTCTCATTTTTATGCTTTAGTCAAGCAATCTTTTCGTGGTGGCGAACATGACTATACGCAGGGAAGTATTCGCGGAGCTATAGTATTACTTGCTATACCCATGATACTTGAATTAAGTCTTGAATCGGTTTTTGCTGTGGTGGATATGTATTTTGTTAGTCATTTACCAAACGCTAGTGCCGCAATGGCAACGGTAGGTTTAACTGAAGCTGTAGTAGCATTGGTTTATACCATTGCAATTGGTCTTAGTACTGCTGCTACTGCAGTAGTAGCCAGACGCATCGGCGAAAAGAAGCCCGAAGCAGCAGCTCATGCAGCAGCTCAATCCTTATTAATCGCTTTAATAGTAACAGTTGTTGTAAGCATTCTGGGTATCATATTCGCTGCAGATGTATTGCGGCTTATGGGTGCAAAACCGGAAGTAGTAAAAGATGGAACTGTATTTACCCGTATTATGCTTGGTGGATCTGTCGTCATTATTTTATTATTTATGATTAATGGAATATTTCGTGGGGCTGGCGATGCATCAATGGCGATGAGGAGTCTATGGATAGCAAGTATCATCAATATTTTTCTTTGCCCAATGTTGATCAATGGGTATGGGCCATTTCCGGAATTGGGATTGAAAGGTGCCGCTATCGCAACAACAATTGGTCGCGGTATCGGGGTTATTTATCAATGCTTTAATTTATTCAACGGGAAGCGAACAATAAAAATCAGATGGCATCATTTTAAATGGGATCTCCCCATTATTAAAACATTGGTAGAAGTAGCATGGCCGGCAACTTTTCAATTCTTTATACAAAGTGGTAGCTGGATATTTATGGCATATGTTGTTTCTATAACAGGTAGTACAGATGCCAGTGCTGGTTATCAGGTAGCAATCCGTAATGTTGTATTCTTTATACTTCCGGCATGGGGACTTAGTAATGCTGCAGCAACTTTAGTTGGGCAAAACCTTGGCGCAAATCAACCAATACGGGCAGAAAAAAGTGTGCTGCTAACGGCAAAGTATAACGCAATATTTATGGCAGGAGTCATGTTTTTGTTTTTATTCTTTTCGTCACCTATCATAAGCATTTTTACCACAGAGCCTGCAGTGCATAAGTATGCTGTACAGGCATTGCAGATAATTGGTGCTGGTTATATATTTTATGGTATTGGGATGGTAATGGTTCAGGCATTGAATGGTGCTGGCGATACTAAAACGCCAACCTGGATTAATTTGTTTGGATTCTGGTTGTTTCAAATTCCATTTGCATGGATTATGGCAAAGCAATTTAATATGGGCCCTATGGGTGCATTCATCGCAATACCAGTCGCTGAAATTTTTATGGCGTTGATGGCATGGTATTATTTTAAAAAAGGAAAATGGAAAGAAGTAAAAGTGTAACGAATAGAAATAACAAAGAGTAATCAATAATAAAGTATGTTTATTTGAAATATCTATATTGTTTGTGGCCAAAACATTTTTAACTTAGTGTACTAATACTAATTATGGGCAACGTTATTGATCAAAACAGGCTAAGGCAAATATTTTTTATTATTATTATAATGATGCTTGGCATCTTGCTTTTTATCGAATTGCAGGCTTTTCTTCCGGCATTACTTGGCGCCATTACTCTTTACATCATGTTGCATAAATGGATGGATTATCTTACTGAAAAGCGAAAATGGGGAAAGGGATTATCCTCATTACTATTAATGTTCTTTTCTTTTATTGTCATATTACTGCCCATTGGTATGTTGGTAAATATGCTTTCTTCTAAAGTAACCTATGCAATTCAGCATTCTTCAGAATTTGTAGTCGCTATTAAAAAAGTAGTTGCCAATATTGAACAGCAGTATAATATTGTGCTTGCCAGTGATTCAAATATCAATAAAATTGGTGGTGCCATTTCGCAAAGCCTGCCGAAAATTGTTGGTGCTACATTTAATACATTGACTACCATATTCTTCATGTTCTTTATTCTTTATTTTATGCTGACGAATGGAAGAAAGATGGAAAATACTATTTATGAATACCTCCCTTTAAGAGATGAGAATGTAGAGAGATTGGAGAAAGAAGTGCATTCGATGGTAATGTCAAATGCCATTGGTATCCCATTAATTGCTTTTGCACAAGGAATTGTAGGCTTGATTGGTTATCTTATTATTGGTGTAAATGAGCCATTCTTTTGGTTTGGCGTTACTTGTATTGCAGGAATGATACCTGTAGTTGGGGCAGCATTGGCATATGTTCCTTTGGCAATTATTGCTTTTGCCAACGATAAAACCGGGCAAGGCCTTTTCTTACTTGTGTATGGTTTTGGTGTAATTGGCACGATAGATAATGTGCTGCGATTTACACTATTAAAAAAACTAGCTGATGTACATCCTCTTACAACAGTATTTGGGGTTATAATTGGTTTGAATTTGTTTGGTTTTATTGGTTTGATTTTTGGGCCGTTATTAATTTCATTATTTATGTTGCTACTTAAAATCTATTCCAATGAGTTTATTTCCAAGCAACGGGATATCAATAAAATAATGGAAAACTAACGTCTAATCATTCTTATAAAACGGCCATTAGTATAGGCTTATGTATATCAATTGATTCATTGCAAAAATCAAATGTGAGCAACAAAATTATTTTATTAATTACTATAGTTTTTTAAAACGGCATCCCAATTATAGGGATTGAATTTAATACTATAACCGGATAAGTCTTTCTCAAACTCCTTACCCATTATTTTTCTTATTCCTTTTTTGCCACCAAAATCATTTTTGAACCAACTAAGGATTTTTGATGTAGTTAGCTGTTTTTTTTCATCATCAATTACTGTTTCTGATTTTAAAAAATTACGACCTGCCAGATTTAATTGCTGATTGATATTATCATATTTATAAAAAGCGATGGGTGGGCAACTTTTCGCACCACAATTCAAAGCAAAATGGATGCGATAATCAATTTTACTTACGGCTAATTGTTTTATTAATTTACCAGGGAAGAATCTTGGCAAATATCCCATGCTATATTTCCATCTGTATTTTCTTAAAATATCATGTTCAATATTGTCCAAGCTGAATTTTTTACCTGCAATTAAAATTACTTTAGTAGTAAATATTTTGGGTCGCTTCATTTTTTCCCTTACTGCCAATATTTGAAACCAGGCATTATACATATTGATCCAAAATGTTTTAATGGCTTCATCATTATTCAGTCCTATAATAAGTTGATCTATTTCTAAAGCGGCTAACTCTTTTTCAAGCAAAATTGTGGGTTCTTCTATTTTCACAGCATATAAAAATTGTTCTGATAAACGGAGTAATGCGGTGTCAGTCATGGCTGTAGTATTTGTTTTTTTAACCGGAATGGCTGAAGCAAAGCCTGCTGTTAGATACAAAGCAAATAATACGCCTATCAAGATGGCTATTTTTTTTAAATTCCTTTTTTTGGGGGAAAGCATACGTTGAGAGTTTATAATTATATTATATACACCAAAAATCTAATTATAGATTCTAGAATATTAGCAAGTTATTATTCTCCAATTAAAATTCTCGTAATAATCCGAGTATAACTGGAAGAATAGAACGTATTTATTCGTAAATATCTAAAATACAATACTTTATTTCTTGTATAAATTGAATTTGCATAATATTTTGCAATGCCTTACGTTTTTAAATCCAATCCGAGGAAATAACAACTGAAAGGAAGTTTAGACCGAAGAAAAACCGTACCCAATTTGAGAAACCTATTTATTCTATTTACAATGGGATTAATGTGTATATCGTTTACCGTTATTCCTAATCAAGAACATTTTTCCGGAAAGTTGGCTCATTTGCCTTTTCCTAATCAGCAATTTACTGATACTGTTTCAGCTGTTGATGAAAGAGGTGACAATTTGTATAATACAATAAATCTTATTACGTATGGTTTATCGAAGCAAGCATTTGAGTATGCATGGCAGGGGTTTCAAAAATTATCAGAAAAGAATAAACTACGTCGTAATAAATATTTGACAATCTGCGATTTTAGTCAGCCTTCATCAAAAAAGCGGTTGTATATAATAGATATTGAGAAAGAGCAGCTGATTACAAATACATATGTAGCTCATGGTAAGAATTCTGGAGGAGAGTATGCTACAAAGTTTTCTAATACACCCGAATCATTACAAAGCAGCCTTGGTTTTTATGTTACCAGTAATACTTATATAGGTAAACATGGATTATCATTACGTATCAATGGTGTAGATCCGGGGTATAATGATAAAGCAATGGAAAGGACAATTGTTATACATGGCGCCGAGTATGTAGATCCGGCAAGAGCTAAAGCCGGTGTGTTTATGGGGCGTAGTTGGGGTTGCCCGGCAGTACCGAAAAATGAATCCACAACAATTATCAATACAATAAAAGAAGGTTCTTGCTTTTTTATATATCATACAAACAAAGATTATTTGCAAGGTTCTAAAATATTAAACGGCTGATTGGACACAAACAAGGATGGATGATAAACAAAAAACTCAACTTCCCCTATAGTTGAGTTTTTGTTTTTTTAGAATAATCAAATATACTTCTTAAAGTTTGCTGAGATAATGCTGAATGGTTATACTACCCATCCAGGTCATTGTTGCAACTACAATCCACCCGATCATTTGTAATGTTATAGGGTGTTTATATTGCTGAATTACTGATTGTTTGTTAGCAGCAATTAAGATTACAGCTAATGCAATGGGAAGAATAAGTCCATTAACAGCACCGGCAAATATTAAAAGCTTTACAGGATTTCCAACAGCTACAAAAATTATAGTTGATAAAACTATAAATAAACTTATAACAATCTTTTCATTGTTTTTTATAAAAGGAATCAGTGTTTTCCAAAAAGAAACAGATGTGAATGATGCACCTATGACTGAAGTAATAGCGGCACTCCATAACACAATTCCAAAGAATTTGTAACCCAATTCTCCGGCAGCTGATTGAAAAACTGAAGCAGCGGGATTGCCAGTTGCGAGATGGATACCTTTCGATACGACTCCTAAAGCAGCAAAGAATAAAAGAAACCGCATTAAAGAAGTGATCAGAATTCCACTTATCGAGCTTTTGGTTACCTGACGGATATTTTGCTTTCCTTTTATTCCCGCATCCATTAACCGATGTGCACCTGCAAAAGATATGTAACCACCAACAGTACCCCCAACCAGTGTTACTATTTTCAAAACATCAATTTTTTCCGGCCAGATTGTTCTGAATAATGCTTCCCCAACCGGTGGGTTAGAGGTGAATGCAATATATACTGTCAATATGATCATTATTAAACCCAGTATTTTCACAAAATTGTCAATGAGCCTACCTGCTTCTTTATACCAAAAAAATCCCAATGCAATTATACAGCTTATAACTGCCCCAGTTTTTGGGTCTATACCAGTCAAAACATTTAATCCTAATCCAGCTCCTGCAATATTGCCAATATTGAAAACCAAACCGCCAAAAGCAATTAAGACCGCCAAAAAAAAACCAAGACCCGGAAATAATTTGTTTGCTATATCCTGTGCCCGGTGTTCGCTTACCGTTATGATACGCCAGATATTCAATTGAGCACCGATATCCAGTAATACTGAAATTAGGATTACAAATCCAAAACTAGTTAGTAACTGCTCGGTAAACAATGATGTTTGTGTAAGAAAGCCGGGGCCAATTGCAGATGTAGCCATCAAAAAAGCAGCACCAAGTATAGCAGAGTTCTTTTTCATATACCGGCTATTATATTACCGAATTAGTATTAGTTTTTAATAGCTTCATAAATAGCTTTTACTATTTCAACAGCATTTTTCCCATCTCCGTGAATGCAAATAGTTTCTGCTTTTAGGGAAATTTTATTTCCTGCTACTGTTGTTGTGGTACTCTCATTAATCATCTGTAATACTTGTTGCAGCGCTTTTTTTGGCTCTTCAATCAATGCATTGGGTTGGTTACGTGGTGTAAGGGAGCCATCATCCTGGTATGACCGATCAGCAAATACTTCGTTAGCGGTTTTTAAACCAAGTTTTTCTGCTTCACTGACAGAAGAGCTGCCACTAAGCCCATATAGGATTAGCCCGGCATCAAAATCAAGTACTGCTTTTGCAATAGTTGCGGCTATGAATGAATTTTTGGCTGACATATTATATAACGCTCCATGAGGTTTTACATGTTTTATTTTTTGACCGTTCATATCTGCCAATTCCTTAAAAATGAACAATTGTTGAAAGATCAGTTCATATAACTCTTCAGCTGATAAATTCATTTCACTTCTGCCAAAATTTTTTTTGTCGAAGAATGAAGGATGTGCGCCGATGTCAACATTATGTTTTTTACAGGCTTCCATTGTTTTTACTATGGATGATGCATCACCAGCATGGTAACCACAGGATATATTAGCTGATATGATATATGGAATTATCAATTCATCATTACCCAGCCCTTCGCCAAGATCGCAATTAATATCTGTATTTTTATTTAGCAAATCTTTTATAATATTCCTGTAATCTGAAAGTACAGGCATTTTGTAACTGAAGCAAATGTTGTTGTTGTTTTATGTATAATTCTTCTGCTGTTTCAATATCAGATATCCTGAATCTTATTTTATCTCCGGCTTTTGCCTGTGCTAAAGCACTATGATGTGCAGAAATAATATGAGCTATTCTCGGGTAACCACCAGTTGTTTGGTGATCTGCCATTAATATTATCATTTTCCCATCTGGTAATAATTGAATGGTTCCAAAACTTACACCTGTCGAAATAATCTCTTCTCCAGTAGATGTTGCCAATGGAATATTATTCAGCCTATATCCCATTCTGTCAGATTGTTGTGAAATTTCGATAGAAGATGTTGTAATATTTTTTTTAGATTCTTCAGTAAGTCTTTCCCATTCATTACCTGGAATAATATCTAATACCGGTATTTCTGTTTTTTCAATCTGATGGTTCCAGTTAGTATCTGCTTTCCAGGGCAAAACAGTAAAACTATGATGGTGATCGGGATATTTTTTTAGTGGGTATAATTTTAAAATATCATTTTTTAGCAGCTTTCTTCCAGAAAAACCACCTGATTTTGCTTTTAGGTTTGTACTCTTGCTATTCATCCAATCCGCTAAAAAAAATCCACCGGCGACAGCTATATATGCTCTGGAACCATTAACCGGCTTATGAAATTGTAACACATCATTTTTATTAACCATGACCGGGTGAAGATGAGGAATAAAATCGCCATTGATACTTGGTGAAAAATTCGCTCCTCCAATAGCAATTAAAGCAGGTTGGGTAAACATAAATACGCCAGCAGGGAAATGCATTTCTATTACAGCTTCAGTTGGTAGGTTTCCAACAAGGATATTAGTAATCTTCATGGCATATTTATCCATAGCTCCGGTAGGATTGATGCCGAGGTATTGATAGCCAAATCGACCAACATCCTGAATTGAATCTAAAATTCCTTCTTTAATAATCCGCATATTCAATTTTTGAAATGGAATAAAACTGAATGTGGTCACCGGTTCGTAATAGTATTTCTTCCTTTTGCCCGGGGTCGAAAATTTTTAGTGGTGTTCTGCCAATAATTTGCCATCCGCCAGGAGATATCAAAGGGTAAATTCCTGTTTGTTTCCCGGCAATTCCTACACTACCTGCTGCTACCATCTTTGGTTTTGATTTTCGTGGCATTACAATTTTTTCATTTACTTCTCCCATATATGCAAAACCGGGTAAGAATCCGATCATAAAAACTTTATAAATCGTTGCAGTATGAATTTCGATCAATTCTTCTTTGGTAATATTTTTTATTATCAGGAACTGATGAAGATCCGGAGCGAACTCAGTTTCATAGCAAACTGGTATTTTTACTAACCTTGGTTCCGTTAAATGTTCAATTACTGGCATCAACATTCTTGCTTCCAGTATTTTTTTTATTGTTTCAAAAGCTGTTGCTGAATTTATACCGTTTTTTTTGACCTTCAGTAAATCATAATATAAAGTAATAGAGCTATATGAAGGAAACACATCAATAACACCTGGTATTGGATCTCCCTGTATTTGATGGAATCTATTGATAACCTCTTTGTTGATGCTATCATTAATTGTATTGCCAAATTCAATAGTGACAGCATTATCCCCGATTGGAAAAATAGTATATGGCAATAAATATTTGTTCATATTATTTCAGTTTGAAGTTAATCAACTTAAAGTATAATCCAAACGGCTAAAAACTGAATCATTAACTTTACGGTAATGGCTAGATTCAACAGAAAAGACAGTCTCAATTTATTATCAAAAGTTACACCCCGACGTGCATGGAATGGTATAAAAGTGTTGAGTAGTTATTATGTTTCTAAATGGACAAAAAAGCCTGTTCAATGGGGTTACCCGGTTTCAATTTCATTTGAACCAACAACCTCTTGTAACCTTCGTTGTCCGGAATGTCCTAGTGGTCTAAGAGCTTTTACCCGGCCAATTGGAATGTTAAATAAAGATTTTTTTACAGAAACGATTGATCAATTATCAAAGGATTTATTGTACCTGGTTTTTTATTTTCAGGGCGAGCCATATCTTAATCCTTCTTTTTTGGATATGGTTCATTATGCTTCTAAAAAAAGAATTTATACGGCCACCTCTACGAATGCACATTATCTGAATGATGAAAATGCCAAGAGAACAATTGAAAGTGGTTTAGATCGTCTTATTATTTCAATTGACGGCACAACACAAGAAGTATATCAGCAATATAGAGTTGGTGGAACTTTATTGAAAGTAATTGAAGGAGCGAAGAATATTGTAAAATGGAAAAAAGAACTAAATAGCAAAAAGCCATTTATCGTTTTTCAATTTCTGGTTGTAAAGCCAAATGAACACCAGATTGAAGAGGTGAAAAAACTTGCAAAAGAAGTGGGAGTTGATGATGTTTGGTTTAAAACAGCGCAGATATATGATTATGAAAATGATCCAAACCAATTAATACCCACGATTGATAAATACAGCAGGTATAAAAAAACTGAAAAGGGGTACAGTTTTAAAGGAAAGCTGCAAAATCATTGTTGGCGACTTTGGCATGATCCTGTTATTACCTGGGATGGCTTGGTGGCACCTTGCTGTTTTGATAAAGACGCACAACACCAATTGGGGGATTTGAAAAAAAGACCGTTTAAAGAAATCTGGAAAAGTGGAGAATATCGTACGTTTCGAAATAAAATTACCGAAGGACGAAAGAATATTGATATATGTGCTAATTGCAGCGAAGGAACGAAAGTGTGGAGCAATGATTAATTAAAAAATAAATACATGAGCCTGCCTTCTCATCTTTCTACCAGAATGCAATATCAACATAAAGCATTGGTAGATATTATTGATGGACTTACAATTGAAAATGTAAGGAGACAAGTTGTTTCTGGTAAATGGTCGATTTTTGAAAATATCGTTCATTTACAAACCTATCAACATTTATTTTTGCACCGGATTGATGAAATAATCAATAACGAAAACCCGGAGTTTAAGCGATATACTGCAGAGTCTGATACGGTATTTCTGGAAAACTGTGAAAAAACTACCCGGGAGATTATGCATGATATGATCGTTACTCGAAAAGTAATGGCTGCAAAAGTTATGGCGTTACCCGATTCGGTTTTACTCAGAAAAGGAATTCATCCGATCTTTGGTACTATGACGATTCTTCAATGGATCAACTTTTTTTTATTACATGAAGCTCATCATCTCTTCGCCATTATAAAATTAAAGGCTGCGTTTTCGAAGCTTATTTAAGGTGATTGCTATTAATTAACACCAAGTTAAAACTGTTACCATTTTTACTGTATTGAAGTAGGTTATTTAGACGGTAGCAAAACGTTCAACAAAACAGCGGATGCAATCATAAACAAGATACATCCTGATTGGATAAAGCTACCTGTCAAATGGCTTTTTTTCTTGCTGTATAGAGGTAACAATTATCGTATTCTTGAAAATGAGATTTCGGTTGAATTGTTAATTAATATCTAACTAATGAGGAAATCAATTAAAAATTTGGTAATTCAATGTTGCAACATTAATTTTGTTGTTTAAACATTGAATTATTTAAAAATACAATTATGACAGATTTAAGAACCAGTGTGGATCAACTGAACCAAATGATCCTGGAAGGAAAGATTCTTGATGCGTTTGAAAAATTTTACGCTGAAGAAGTTGTTATGCAAGACAATGATTTACCTGCCCGGGTGGGAAAAGAAGTAAACAGGCAATATGAGGAAGCATTTGTCAACGGTTTAACTGAATTCCGTGGCGCAAAAGTTGTAAATACGACTATCAGCGATGGTCTTGCAGTAACTGAATGGTGGATGGATTATACGCATAAAGATTATGGCGAACGCAATTACACTCAATTGGCTGTACAGCGCTGGAAAAATGGTAAAATTGTTGAAGAAAAATTCTATTATAATAATTAATACCATAAAATCTTCATTTCATTAAAAAAGTTTCGGTAAAAGCATCTTGCTTCGGCTGAAACTTTTTATTTTTATTTAATACTATGGGTATCGAAGAAGATATACAACAACAAAAATTCAGAAATGCACACCAGAAAGCTGCTATTAATCTTATCTATACGCTTTCGTGGATGAAAGATAGAACCAAGACAATTTTTGAAACAGAGGACATTACTTCACAACAATTTAATATTCTAAGAATATTAAGGGGAAGTTTCCCGCAGCCACTATCTACATTACAGATTCGTGAACGAATGCTCGAGAAAATGAGTGATACGAGTCGAATCGTTGATCGACTTATTGCAAAAGGATTAGTAAAGAAATTGACTTGCAAAAATGATCGTCGGTTGGTTGATGTTGTTATAACAGATAAAGGAAAGAAAATGCTTGAGCGATTAGATACAAAGCAAGATGAAATAGATAGTGTTCTTGGAAATCTTTCAGAAAAAGATGCTAATATTTTAAGTGAACTGCTTGATAAAGTTCGAAATAGCACTGATTAATGTATTTTTACGGCGTATCCGTATCGAATAAATTTATCAAATACCGAATCCGAAATAATGAAGAAAAGATTCCTTTGCTTTTTATCCGTATTATTCTTAGTTCAATCTCTTCCAGCTCAACCTAAATATGAATTTCGTGGCGTTTGGGTAGCTACAGTTAATAATATTGACTGGCCCTCTTATGGTGTTTGGGATAGTGAAAAACAAAAAGCCGAATACATTAATCTTCTGGAGAAGCATAAGCGGAACGGAATGAATGCAATGATCGTTCAGGTAAGACCCTCTGCTGATGCATTTTATCCTTCAACTCTTGAGCCCTGGAGTGAATGGCTTACCGGTACACAAGGAAAACCGCCTGTTCCAAATTATGACCCTCTTCAATTTATGATTGAAGAAACGCACAAAAGGGGTATGGAATTTCATGCCTGGTTAAATCCTTATAGAGCAGTTTTTAATATCGCTACCTCTTCTATTTCTTCCAATCATATTACCAGAATTCACCCAGAGTGGTTTGTTACATATGGCGACAAAAAATATTTTGATCCTGGGAATAAGGAAGGGCAAAAATTTGTTGTGAATGTAGTTAGAGATATCGTAAAGCGATATGACGTTGATGCTATTCACATGGATGATTATTTTTATCCTTATCGTATACCAGGAAAAGAGTTTCCAGATGACGCATCATATAAAAATTCTGGTACGAAACTAAGTAAGGATGATTGGCGCCGTAGTAATACGGACTCGATCATTGAAGCAATAAGTTGGGCAATTAAAAGAGAAAAAAGATTATGCCGCTTTGGTATTTCGCCATTTAGTGTATGGAGAAATAAGGATAAAGATCCAAGAGGAAGTGATAGTCAGGGAGGCCAAACAAATTATGATGATCTGTATGCAGATATTTTATTATGGTTACAAAAAAGATGGATTGATTATGTAACACCACAATTGTATTTTTATATTGGTCATTCAAAAGTGGATTACGCAAAAATGCTTGATTGGTGGAGCCGGAATAGTTATGGCCGCCATATCTATATTGGTCATGGTTTATACAGAGCCAGTGCAAAAGAAAAGGATTGGATGAATCCTCAGGAGCTTCCCAATCAGATAAAAATGTTACGTCGCAATCCAAATGTACAAGGTAGTATTTATTTCAGTAGTAAATCATTTGATAATAATCCGAATGGTTGGAATGATAGCCTTCGGAATAATTATTATAAATATCCTGCTTTACTTCCTCCAATGCGTTGGATAGATAAAGAAAAACCCTGGCCTCCGATTGTAGAACGTACTATCACTAATGATTCTATCATACAGTTAACAGTTAAACCAGATCCAAGAAATCTGGTAGAAATTAAATACTATGTAGTGTATCAATACGCTGCCAATGCTGAAAGTGAAACATTTGGCAACATTCCTGAATATATTTCGCAGTTTGTAATAAAGCCGGAAGGTTTTGTTCTCAAAGAATCGCTTTCATCAAAAAATTATTCATACCGCTATGTCATTACTTCGGTAGGAAAAAATAATAATGAAAGTGAAATGAGTGAGATTGCAATTCTGGTACAACCAGGCGGAAAATGGGAATTTTATGCACCCTAATTCTTAATTCGTCAATTTAAAATAGTGTTATGCCTGGTTTTGAACTCTGGAGCGATAAAGAAAGAAAAGAAGTAAATGATGTGCTGGAAACAGGGATCCTGATGCGCTATGGATTTGACGGACCGAGAAAAGGCATATGGAAAAGCAAAGAGCTGGAAGAAGCCATCTGCAAAAGATTTGGTTGCGAATATGCACAATTGACTTCCAGCGGAACGGCTGCATTAACTACGGCGATGAGTGCATTAGGCATTGGTTATGGTGATGAAGTGATTTGTCCAGCTTTTACTTTCGTTGCCAGTTTTGAAGCAATACTCAGTGTTGGCGCTGTTCCTGTTTTGGTTGATATAGATGAAACGTTGACATTATCTCCTGAGGCTGTAAAAAAAGCGATTACTCCAAAAACAAAGGCAGTTATGCCGGTGCATATGTGTGGTAGCATGGCAGATATGGATGCATTAATTGCAATTTGCAAAGATCGTAATCTATACTTACTGGAAGATGCTTGTCAAAGTATTGGTGGAACGTATAAAGGCAAACATTTAGGAACAATCGGTGATGCAGGAACCTTTTCCTTCGACTTTGTAAAAACAATGACCTGTGCCGAAGGTGGTGTTGTGATGATGAATGATAAAGCTTTACATGAAAAATGCGATGGCTACACCGATCATGGGCATGATCATAATGGTGCAGACCGTGGAGCTGATCTTCATCCATTCATTGGTTATAATTACCGTATTTCGGAATTACATGCTGCAGTAGGTCTTGCCCAAATAATAAGAGTGGATGAGTTTCTTACTATACAAAAGAAAAATCATGGACTGCTTAAAAATATGCTTGCTCAAGTAACCGGTGTTTCATTTCGACATGTTCCCGATCCGGTTGGTGACAGTTGCAGCTTTGTAAGTTGGTTCTTGCCCACAAAAGAAATTACCAGTGCAGTAGTAAAAGAAATGAAGGCAGAAGGAATTTTACCCGGAAATTTCTATTGGTACGAGAATAACTGGCACTATATCAGCAAATGGGATCATCTTAAAAATGCAACTACTTTAAATGCATTACATCCTGATCTCAAATCGAAAGTAATGGAGCAGGCGAATAAAAATTTTGTTGCAAGTGATGCAATCATGAGCCGTTGTATTTCTACGGCTATTAGTTTATTATGGACCGAAGAGCAAATAAAAGAGAAAGGAGAGAAAATGGTGAAAGTGATTCAAAAAGTATTAAAAGAGCTACCAGTTGCTAATTAGTATTTAAAAGGGTTTTTTAGCATTTGGCTTTTGCTCTAAATAATTTACATAATCAGTTGAACCAAGCCTGAATCGTAATGGTATTTTTGTAAACTTTTCAAACTTAAATTCCTGTTCGCAAAAAAATCCCAAAGATTGAGTATAATACTTCGGAGAAAGCCGATAGGTATTTTTTGGTGTTTTTAGATTAAAACTAGAATGCCAATCCAACCCAGGAAGAGGATCCTTCTTTAAGCCGAATTCTTGATATTTCATTTTAAATGCGGCCGTTTTTACAAATTGTGCGGTATTCTTATATGTCCATTTTTTAATTTCAAAGTTGTTTTTACCTACTACTTCCTGCATCGTCAAAGGATGACGATTATTCTTTTGTGCTCCTGAAAAAAAAGGCAAACAAAAGAAAAAACACACAACAATAAATTTAAGACTTCGTTGCACCATCCTTAAATAATTTGTATCTAAATTTACGGCATTATTTTTGTTGTCAGGCCGGATTTTTTAAAAAAGTTTGGTGTATTCAATTTAATCAATTTATGGCGTTAAGTCAAAGCTTTCAGCAGAAAATGCTGCAAAAACTATCTCCTCAGCAGATTCAATTAATGAAACTGTTGCAGGTGCCTACCGCTAATCTGGAAACACGGATTAAAGAAGAAATGGAAGAAAATCCGGCGCTTGAACTGGATGAAGATAAAATGGATGAAAGTGCAGAAGAAATAAAAGATGAATTTGCTGAAACTGCAGAAGAGGAATATGAGGAGCCCGATGGAAGCGAAGATGAGTATGAAAATATTGATGTAAGCGAATATGTAACGGAAGGTGATGATGAAGTGGGTGATTATAAACTAAGGGATGATAATTATCCCGAAGAGGACGAAGGACGACAACTTCCATTCAAAAAAGAAACTAGTTTTTACGAGACATTAATTGCACAGTTGGGTTTATTAAAACTGGATGACAATGAAAAAGTAATTGCAGGACAAATTGTAGGTAGTATTGATGAAGACGGATATTTAAGAAGAGAAACATCGGCAATAGTGGATGATCTTGCTTTTCGTCAGAATGTAATTACCACTGAAGAAGAAGTAGAAGCGTTAATTAACCGTATACAACAGTTTGAACCAGCAGGTGTTGGTGCAAGAGATCTGCAAGAGTGTTTGTTGATACAGTTAAAAAGAAAAAAGTTTGAACTGCTTGAAGCCGATGAGGAAAATAAATCAGTAGACCTTGCCATAAAGGCACTTGCAAAATATTTTGACGAGTTTACAAAAAAGCATTACGAAAAAATACAACGAGGGTTGAATATTGATGATAATGAATTGCGTGAAGTAATACAACAGATCGTACGGCTAAATCCAAAACCAGGAGGCAATGTTGGAGAAACTAATAAAGGCGAGAGTTATGTAGTTCCAGATTTTTTTATAATGAACAATGCGGGAAAACTAGAACTTACCTTAAACAACCGAAATGCGCCAGAGCTACGGGTTAGCGAAGGATATAGAGATATGCTTAAAGAGTATGACCGCGGTGCCAAAAAAGATAAACGTCAAAAAGAAGCTGTACTTTTTATCAAACAAAAAATAGATTCGGCCAAATGGTTCATAGATGCTATCAAACAACGGCAACATACTTTATTAAGTACGATGAATGCGATTATGGAGCATCAGTATAATTTCTTTTTAACAGGGGATGAAACGGAAATGAACCCGATGATCTTGAAAGATATTGCTGAAAAAACAAATCTTGATATTTCAACCGTGAGCCGGGTGGCCAATAGTAAGTTTGTACAAACAGAATTTGGCACCTACCGGTTAAAATTCTTTTTTAGTGAATCCTTAAGTACCGATAGTGGCGAAGAAGTTTCTACCCGGGAAGTAAAGAAGATACTCAATGACCTGATAGATGATGAAGATAAAAAGAAGCCGTTAAGTGATGAAGCGCTGACCGATTTATTACAGGAAAAAGGATACAATATTGCCCGCCGGACTGTAGCTAAATACAGGGAACAATTAAATATATCCGTAGCAAGACTTAGAAAGGAGCTATAGTGCTTTCTTAAAAAGGAAGATCATTTTTGTCATCCATATCTCCTTCATCAAAATACACCTGATCATCTGTTGCTTTATCAATGGCTTCTCCTGAAGCGGGTTCTATTTTCCATGCTTTTACATCGGTATACCATCGGCTATTGTATTCACGGCTTTCAACATCAAAGGAAATATTGAGTTGTGCACCGATTTTTAACACATCAGTTTTTATTTTATCGCCCCAGATAGAAATGCAAACTTTTTTTGGAAACTGGCCTTCTGTCTCTACGATGATATCCTGTTTTTTCCACTCGCCATTTTTGCCGGTTCCGGTTTGTAAAGGAAGTAATTGTATAAGTTTAGCTGTTAATTGCATGTATTATTATTTATGGGCGAAGTTAGTTATTGGCAGTTGAATTTAGATTTGAATAAAAAAATCCATAATATTTTGAAAAAAAGTTTCTAATTCATTTTTAATCAATATGTAAAGTAGTATTTTACGCATCCAAATAGCTCAAAACCCAATATGGTATTCGCAAGTCTGATTTTCCTATTTCTTTTTTTACCGCTCAATCTTCTATTCTATTATAGCTCAAAAAATGCTAACTGGAGAAATTGGGTACTTATCATTTTTTCACTGGCTTTTTATAGCTGGGGTGAGCCGATCTGGATTACACTGATGATCTTTTCTGCATTGATTGACTATATTAATGCATTATGGATTGAAAAATATCGGGGTACCAAATGGGCAAAGCTGGGAATAGTGTCAACACTTTTCTTCAACCTTGGATTACTCATCACTTTCAAGTATGATGTTTTTATTGTTGAAAATGTGAACTCAATATTTGGAACTTCCTTTACTTCACCGGGATATGGATTGCCGATTGGAATTTCTTTTTATACGTTTCAAACCATATCCTATGTGGTGGATGTGTACCGAGGGGATGTAAAAGCACAAAAATCTTTTCCAAAGTTTTTGATGTTTGTATCCTTATTTCATCAGTTGGTGGCTGGTCCTATTGTCCGCTATGAGCATATTGCTCATGAAATTAACAATAGGAAGGAACAGCTAAGCGATATCAGCAGAGGGATTACACGTTTTTGTATTGGCTTATTTAAAAAAGTAGTGATTGCTAATATCGCCGCAGAGTTGGTATTGAAATACATGGATGCAGACATTGGAGGCTTAAGTACTGGCGCTGCCTGGTTTGGATTGCTCATGTTTGCAATTCAGATTTATTTCGATTTTTCCGGTTATTCTGATATGGCGATTGGTTTAGGATGGATGTTTGGTTTCCATTATCATGAAAATTTTAAATATCCTTACACAGCAACATCCATCACCGATTTTTGGCGACGATGGCATATCTCATTAGGCACCTTCTTTAAAGATTACTTATATATTCCCTTAGGAGGTAATCGAAAACGGGTTTATCTGAATTTGTTTATCGTTTGGTTTCTTACTGGTATGTGGCATGGGGCCAGTTGGAATTTTATTTTTTGGGGATTATACTTCTTTGTTTTCATAGCATTGGAAAAAGCATTTCTGCTGAAGTGGTTAAGCAAGTTGCCCAAATTTATTGCACATGTTTATGCATTGATTATTATTATTCCGGGTTGGGTAATTTTTTATTTTACTGACACAGCAAGGCTTGGTGCTTATGTAGAAAAATTATTCTCTTTCGGATCAGCTAACGCATGGTCATCAGAGTTAACAAATGATATTACTACTAACTTATTTTGGTTGATTTTTACGGTGTTACTTTGTATGCCGGTATATCAGTTTTTTAGCAATACGATTGAAAATAAATTAAAGAAGCCAGCCTATTTTCAGGTGTTGTCGGTAGGCATGAATCTCTTTTTTCTCTTTTTATGTGTAGCACAATTAGTAGGAAAAAGTTATAATCCATTTATTTATTTCCGATTTTAAGCGGACTTAATGTGAGTTTTTATGAGTGAGAATAGAAAAGAAAGAAAGATACAAATCATTAATGTAATACTTTTTGTTGTATTACTTACTGTAGGTGGCATAGCTTCATTGATACCTAAAAAGGAAGCGGTTTCTGAAATAGAGAACCGAAAGCTGACCCCAATGCCCAGCTATTCAGATAGTTTGTTTTGGAGTGGTGGATATTTTCGTCAACTAGATCTTTATTATTCAGATAATTTTCCATTGAGAAATAAATGGATCAATATTTCAACTGACTTTAGAAGCAAATTAGGTTATCAGAGCAGTGAAATAAAAATCTATGATCCTATAAATGATACGGAGGCAAATGAAAAAATAGATACAACAAAAGAAGAAAAAGTAAAAGATGGGCCCTTACCAGATGATGGTGCAACCGGCGAAGTAAAGAAACGAGTATTTGTATTTAAGAACAGGGCCTTTGAAATGTTTGGAGGTGGGCCTGCCATGGGTACATCGTATGCTAATGTTATCAATTCGTATAACAAACTATTACCCGGTGTACAAATTTACAATCTGATTATTCCGGTGGCATTGGAATTTGAGATTACTGAAAAATATGCTAAACTGCAAAAACCAAATCGTCCGGCTATAGAGCATATCTATAATACATTAGATAGTAATATCAAAAAAGTTTGGGCCATTGATGAAATAAGAAAGCATCGTACAGAATATATTTATTTTAATACAGACCATCACTGGACTAGTCTTGGAGCCTATTATGCGTACCGTGCATTTTGTAATACAGCTGGGTTGACTCCTGTTTCGTTAGAAAATATCCCTTACAAAACAAAGGCTTCATTTCTGGGTTCTTTGTATCGCCTTACAAGGGATGCGGGGTTGAAAGATAATCCGGATTCAGTTCGATATTATTTATTCCCTGATTCGTTGACTTTTTATGTAGGAAATAGTAAGAATATATCCAATTGGACCAAATCTAAAATGTATGGAGAAGGAGCCAGTGGCTCTAATAGTTATTCTGTTTTTCTGCAAGGCGACTTGCCGGTAGTAAAAATGGAAACACAACATAAGAATGGAAGAAAAATAGCGATTGTAAAAGAATCTTATGGTAATGCATTTGCCCCATATCTTATTAATAATTATGAAAAGGTATTAGTTGTTGACCAACGTTATTTTACTGGTGATTTTATTGCATTACTCAAAGCAGAAGGTATCAATGAATTATTATTCATCAACAATATTTTTGCGGCGCATACCCCATTTCACATTGAAAAAATAAAAGGACTCAAAAAATAAATAAAGTAGTATGCGTTTCTTTTTCTTTTCAATTCTCTTTTATTTAATTACGTTTTCATCATGTAATAATGCAAGTACAAAAAAAGAAGAGATTGTTGATTCTTCTCTCCAAAAAGAAGTAATAAAAGAGCCTGTAATTCCTGATAGAATTTTACCCGATGATGGACAAGTAGGCATACGAAAAGGGGCAGTATTTATTTTTAAGAACCGTGGCTTCGAACTCTTCAGCGGTGGTGAAGCGATGGGCCGTTCTTATGCAACTGTTATTAATGGATATAACAGACTGAAGATTCCCGGTTTAAAAATTTATAATCTCATAGTGCCAAATGGTTTTGAATTTGAAATAACTGAACGGTATAAGGATAAAGTAAAGCCTGCTAAAGAAGCAATCAACACTATTTTTAAAGTAGAAGATCCTGAAATTATTAAAGTAAATCCTGTAGATGAGATTAGGATGCACCGTGCTGAATATATTTATTTCAATACCGATCATCATTGGACAAGCCTCGGCGCTTATTATGCATATCGTAGTTTTTGTGCTGCTGCCAATCTCATACCTATTTCTTTGGATACCATTCCTTCTAAAGTAAAGCCCGGATTTCTTGGTTTATTTTATCGCCTTACTAAGTCTGCTGTTTTAAAAAATAATCCTGATTCAGTTCGATATTATTTATTCCCTGACTCTTTAAATTTTTATATCGGCACCAGCAAATCACTTAATTATTGGGGTAAATCAAAAATGTATGCCGAGCAGGTAAGCGGTGCCAACAGCTATTCTGTCTTTTTGCAAGGTGATCTGCCGATTTGTAAAATGGAAACGCAACATAAGAACGGCAGACGAATAGCTATCGTAAAAGAATCATATGGGAATGCTTTTGCTCCTTTTCTTAGTAATAATTATGAAAAAGTAATTGTGGTGGATTCCAGATATTACAGTGGAGATTTTATTGGGATGTTAAAAGCAGAAGGTATCAATGAATTGCTTTTCCTCAATAATATTTTTGCTGCCCATACACCATTTCATATCAGCAATATAAAGGGACTGGCAACTCCGGGTAGTCCAAAAGCAAAACCCTAAGTTCCTTTTATTATAACTTTAAATTTTTCTTTACCCAGGTAACTTTTGGCTTCAACTCTCTGTTATATTTATCACCTGTAGCATATCTTACATATTTTAAAAAGTGATAATAATCTGCTTTCGGGTATCTCTTTCGCCATTTGCTATAGCGATTGTCCTGCCATTTTTTATAATACTTGATACATTCATTATCTGACGCAAACTTTTTACATTTATTTCCTTTAATATAAAAGCCAAAGAGATTATGAAAGCGAAGGCAGCATCTTTTGCAATTTAGCCAGCCGGTTTCCTGTATACATTGTGCCATTACAAATTCAGGGTGTCGGATACCGGCATCTTTAATGGCATCGTACATCTCCTGTAATTTAGCTTTATTCGACTGCTGAGTATAGCCTTGCTGAAAAAATAGCAGCAACAGAGAAGCCAATATAATTTTTTTCATTCTTAGTTATTTGGTAAATAGTTGTTGCTAACACAAATAAATTGATATAGGACTTTGTATTAAAGATACTAAAATGGATTCTTTTTAAAGGATTCCGTTACTTTGCGATTATCAGATTTATAAATGCGTACAGGAATGATGTTTGATGAACCAAATCAGTTGCAGCAAGGTCAAACGGGAGCAACTATAGAACAACCCATGCTATTGAAGGTCTTAGCTAGAATAATATCTTATATTTTTCATCCTGCATTTGTGCCGGTATATATTGTTTTCTTTTTGGTATATATCCATCCCAATTTATTTGCTGGTTTTCAACCGATAGATAAAACAAAAACTGTTATCATGTCTTTTGTGATGTATACTTTTTTCCCCATTGTAACGGTGCTCTTGTTAAAGGGACTGAAGTTTATTGAAACATTTCAGTTAACGACGCAGAAAGATCGCATTATTCCACTCGTTGCATGTGGTATCTGGTATTTCTGGATTTGGTATGTTTGGAGAAACCTTCCCGATTACCCGGCTGCTGCAGTTCAGTTAACTTTGGCCATATGGATCTCCGTTAGTTTGGCATTGATGGCTAATATTATTATGAAAGTAAGTCTGCATGCTATTTCAATGGGTGTAGTACTCACATTCATTTTATTACTTGCATTTTCTCAACCGCTTAATTTTGGTATTTATATTTCTGTTGCATTATTAGCAACAGGTCTGGTACTTACATCCCGATTTATTATTTCTGATCATACAGCTAAAGAAGT
>JAHEMM010000045.1:0-6113 GCA_024643655.1 Chitinophagaceae bacterium
TCCAGGCAGATATTTCATAGTATGTATTAGGACATAAATTTGTTACTCCAAATTGAAATGCAGTATCAGTTTTGTAAGCTGAATTAATTACCAGCATATAGCCACATGGGTTGCTTGGGCTTACTGGTAAAGTAGTATCACATGGTGGGTTTCCTTTTGCAGGATTACTTGCTCCTGTATGGTCGCCTGTGATATCCCATACGTTAAAAACTCTTCTGGTATCATTTTTAGGCCATGTGTTAATTGTCGTGTAGCTGGAACTTGTATTGTTTGCAATTCCATAATAATAATCATTTGGTCCTTGATTAGTTGCAAATGTTCTATATATATAACTTGGTACGTTAGTACTGGTTCCTCTATTTCTTGCTAATGGCGCACCTGTAGAAGGCGTACCAAAAGTGCCATTAAAGTCACCACCTATTGCATTAGTAGCAGAAACTGCATTAGGACATAATCCCGGGCTGTTATATACCAGCGCATCTCTTTTACTTAGGTTATAATTTGATAATATACTTGTTAAGCCATCTTTAATTGAAAATGCCCCGCCACCAACATTTAAGGTACTTCCATATCCTGCATATACAACAACACGGTATGTGGCCATAATTATACAAGTTGAATTAAAAACCGATGGCCTGGATGTATTAGCCAATCTGCCCCGGGCTGAATTTGTAGCACCTATGCCAATATTCATAAGGATGATTGTATCGAGTCCATTTGTATAACGGTGACCTGCATCTGTATCAATAGCATCCGTAAATGCTTTATAAACTTTGCCTTCGTTTGTCCTAAGGCTTAATGACCCAGGAATCAATCTAAGCCCTCTGGTATTATACAATGTATCTGTAAAAGATAAGCTATCTAAAAAAGAACTTCTTACAGCAAGTGTAGCTCTGATTTCCAATGTATCGCCGGGACTGATGGTACCCCCTCCTGAATTTTTAGTGATATTTACATAGCTCTTGCTATAATCATAAGTGGCCGGAGCAGGATGATATACACAAATTGAAAATCCGCCATTACTTGTAATGGCTGTACCTATATTTGATACCCGAATATAATAGGTAGCACCCACTGTTAAACCTGTAGCAGTAATTGTGGTAAATCCACATTGTATTGAGGTTAATGTGCCGCAACTTCCACTGAATAATTGCAATTCCGGATTGGTGAAATTAGAGCCACGGCCACTCAGCGTAATTATTTCATAAGTGCTGCCTGCGGTAAATCTATACCATACATCATAAAGGCTACCCCCGCTGGCACAACCAACAGGAATGCCAGCACTCACAGTTGCATTATTCATAGTGCCTGCAATATTTGAACAACTTACTCCTGGTGTTAAATTTATTGCACCACTGCATTCGTCATTTGCAGGTGGTGGTAGTGGGTGAGTAACACAAATATCAAAACCGCCATTACTTGCAGGAACACTCCCAACATTGGACACCCTGATCAAATATGTTACACCTATTGTTAAAGTTGTTGCTGTAACAGTATTAGTGCCACAAGCAACAGAAGTTAAACTGCCACAGGTTCCACTGAAAATCTGAATGGCAGGATTTGTAATGTTTGAACCTATTGAACTTAATGTTGCAGTTGTAGTTGTATTGGCAGCCACAAAGGAATACCATACGTCATAATGCGTACCTACTGGTTGGCATCCTGCCGGTATACTACCACTAGATGTTGATAATAATAAGGAACCTGTAGTATTTGAACAAGAAGTATTTGATGTCAAAGAAATGGCTGCATTGCAACCATCATTAGGAGAACTTTGAATACATATATCAAATCCTCTTCTATTTGGATTTCCACCCGAAGTGGTGCTGCCCGTAACGTATATTCTCACATAATAAGTAACTCCCGTTGTAAGAGATGTAATATTTAATGATGAAGCAACATTCTGACAAGCAAGGGATGTAAAGCTACCACAAGTGCCAGATAGCACTTGTAAATATGTTGTTGTAGTAGTTAGATTAGATCCGAGATTATTAACTGTAATTAAAGCACTTGGAGATGTAGCTGTAAAAGTATACCATACTCCGTTTGTAGTAGTGCTGGTAGCACCTCCACAAGCTCCAGTTGGAGCAGCATTTGTAGCTCCTTGGAGATCACCAGTTATAATACTGCAAGTTAATGATGGTATTAGTGTTCCCGGGCTTGCACAGGAAGCTTGAGAATAAGAAATAGAATGAGTACTTATTAAAATAAAGGCAATTAGTAGAATCCTTAAATGAAATATGTATTTCATGGGAATTGAATCTTTTGGTTTTTGCGATAATGGATATTGAACAAAGTAAGTGTAAAATGCTAAAAAGTAATATAGCATTTTTGCTCAAGTTTTATTCGTGTTTTTACGATAAATAAACGGGCAGATATACCCGTAAATAATATATAATAAATATTATTTTTGAATTCCAAAATCCTTAAAACCATGTTACAAGCCACCAATCGAAAGACTGTTTTATTTTTGATTATTTTAACTTTATTGTCAGTAAAGATATTTGCCCAACCTACAAATAATCTTTGTAGTAGTCCAACTTCACTAACGCCTACATTAAGTTGTGTTAATACTGCTGGCACATTATATCAGGCTACTGATGAAAATGTTAAAACAAGTTTATGTGGAGTAAATACTTATGATGTTTGGTATTCATTTACTACACCAGCAAATTCCAGTTCAGTAAATATTGATTTAACGACAATAGCAATGGGAGGCAATGATATTACAAGTTCTAATACATTTATTGAAGCATTTAGTGGTCCTGTTTGTACGCCAACTCTGATCGGTTCTTGTACGCCAGTTGGTACTACTTTAACTGTAAATGGATTAGCTACCTCTACAACATATTATTTTAGAGTATTCGCAAATACTAATCCAACAAGTTCTGCTGGCAAATGGGATTATAATATATGTGTTACATATAACCCATCGCCTGCCAATGATGATTGTTCCGGTGCTATTTCGCTTAGTAACGGTGTGCCAAATACGTCGGGTACAGTTTGGCTTTCAACAGCTAGTACTGGTATACCTTTAGGTTGTGCTACTGGTAATCCTGATGATGATGTTTGGTATTCTTATACGGCACCTGGTACGAGTGTAACAATTGACCTAGCCTCGATAGGAACTAATCTAAATTCTTCAGGTACAAGAATTCAATTATTTTCCGGAACATGTGGAGCGTTAACATCTGTAGCATGCGGAAATACTACATTAACATCAGCTGTTACTAATGGCGCTACTTATTATATAAGAGTATATTCATTTGGTACCGGATCAATTGGAGGTGTAGCTTCAGGTTCAGCATTCACCATTACTGCCTCTACACCAACCCCACCGGCAAACGATAATTGCAGTGGTGCGGTTACACTTACTAGTGGCGCTATAAATAGTGCAGGAACAGTTTGGCTGGCAACTGCAAGTACAGGTATCCCTGTTGGTTGTGCTACAGGTGATCCGGATGACGATGTTTGGTATAGAATTACATCTACTGGTACCAACTTAAATGTGGCATTAACTGCTATTGGTGGTAATCTAAGTACATCCGGAACAAGGATTCAGATATTTTCCGGTAGCTGTGGTGCTTTAACATCTGTAGCTTGCGGAACAACCAGTGTATCTTCAGCAGTTACAAACGGAAATACATATTTTATCAGGGTTTATTCTGCCGGAACCGGTTCAATTGGAGGCACTTCTACTGGTTCTGTTTTTAGTATTACGGCCACTGTAACCACACCTCCACAAACAAATTTTGTTGGCGGACGTTTGAACGAAGTTTTTAAACAAACTATTTTATCTCCGGCCAATGTATTAAACGATCCATGGGAAATAACTTATGGCCCTGATAATTATTTATGGATAACTGAGGCGAAAGGCTATAAAGTGTACAGAATGGATCCAGTTACAGGTGTTAAAACAACCGTACTGGATATTAGCCAGGGTGCCAGCGGTTTTCTTACCGGTCCCGAACATACCACTTTTAATGTGCAGTTTGCATCCACACAGAATCCCTGGCCCCAAGGTGGTATGGCTGGATTAGCGATACATCCAAAATTCTTAGACCCAACAACTCCAAAAAACTATGTGTATGTCTCGTATGTTAGAACATATAATGGCGGAGGTTCTCCAAATGGTATATTTTTTACAAATAACGTTGTTAGATTTACCTATAACACTGGTACTGGAAAATTAGAATCACCTGTTGCATTATGTGACACATTGCCTGGAGGCAACGATCATAATTCACAACGAATGATTATTGCACCGGTTGGAGGAACTGATTATCTTTTTTATGCATCAGGCGATTTGGGTGCTGGACAATTTGCCAACCGTTTGCGACCTCAAAGAGCACAAATTCCGGCTTCTTACGAAGGAAAAATCCTGAGATTTAATCTGGAGTCTGATGGTGATGCAGGATTATCTGCCTGGATACCAAATGACAATCCCTATTCAGCTACCAGTGCCGTTTGGAGTATAGGTATGCGGAATAATCAGGGCTTTGCCTATGATCCTGTTTTAGATTTATTATATGGAACGTCTCATGGTCCTTATAGTGATGATGAAATAAATATAATTGAAGGGCACAGAAATTATGGCCATCCATTGGTAATCGGTTTTGCAGCTGATGGTAATTATAATGGAACAGCTGGTTCTCCTATTACAGGTTCAAGTGTTTCTGCTGGAACTTCTTATAATGATGCCTCGCTAGGAACATCTACCAATCCTCCAATTGTTGATGAAATGGCTAATAAGGCTGCTATAGATGCAAACGGAAATGGTCTTTATAAGGATCCGTTGTTTTCAGCTTATGCCGCCCCTCTTGGAACTTTAAATCCTCCAAGTAGTCCTGCTACAAAGACAATAGGTTATATATGGAGATGGAATCCGCCGAATGGTGCTGCTGGTGGCGGATGGCCTTCAGAAGCATGGTCAGGATTGGATTTATATACACATAAACTTATTCCTGGCTGGTATAAATCACTGGTAGCAGCTTCATTAAAATGGGGCAGGTTGGTAAGAATAAGATTAGGTGTTAATGGTACTACTACTGCACCTAATAATAATGATAATGATACCATCAGTTATTTTGGAAGTACTAACAGGTTCAGAGATCTTGCTTATGCACCCAATGGAAAAGATATGTTCGTTATTATGGATAAATCTTCAACCACATCCGGGCCTAGTGCAGGAAATCCGATTGTACCTGCCTGTGGTGGTTGTGTACAGAAATATTCATTTTTGGGATATGCGGATAATGGAGGTAAAAGCTCAATTCCAACTTCTATTGATGTAACAGATGGCCCGGTAAATCAATGTAATACCGGTACGACTATTACAATTGATGATGATAATAATAATCTTTGGGTTCCTATTACCGGCCCCGATGGAAATATAATGGCTGAAATACATGCAGCAGGTCAAAATCTGGGTGTAATAACCTCATCCTTTTATAAAAATTCAGGTGCAATTAGAATTAAAAACGGAGTTAAATATCTTGATAGAAATTTAACTATTACGCCACAGATCCAGCCAACAACTCCGGTTAAAATCAGGCTTTATATGTCTAAAGCAGAGTTTGATGCTTTGGATGCCGACCCATTAAGTGGAATTACTAGTATTAATGATCTTAAAATTTTAAAAAATAGTGATGCATGTAATAGCACTGTATCTGGTGCAACAACTTTAATTACACCTGCTTTTTATGAAGCGCATGGTGCAAATGGTTACATGTTGCAAGCTAGTATTTCAGGCTTTTCATCTTTTTATTTTAGTTCTAGTAATATAACATTGCCACTGGATTTAATTACATTCAGCGGAACGTTAAAAAACAGTACTTCAGCATTGTTAAACTGGAAAACTGAAAACGAATTGAATGTATCACACTTTGAAGTAGAAAGAAGTGTCAACGGAATCAATTTCAATGGTATTGGAACTGTTACAGCCAATAATAATTCAGGAATTCAGAATTACTCTCTTACAGATAATGAGGTTGCTGATCAACAGTCATTAATAATATACTATAGGCTTAAGATGATAGATATTGATGGTCAATTTAAATATTCAAAAGTAATTGCAATTACACTTGCTGATATTACAGGTAAGTTATCTGTAA
>JAHEMM010000045.1:6213-21625 GCA_024643655.1 Chitinophagaceae bacterium
GCTGATCAACAGTCATTAATAATATACTATAGGCTTAAGATGATAGATATTGATGGTCAATTTAAATATTCAAAAGTAATTGCAATTACACTTGCTGATATTACAGGTAAGTTATCTGTAATGCCTAATCCCGTAGTTAATGAAACAAGAGTAACCTTTATACCTTCAGAGAGTGGTAAGCTGTCTTATAAGCTAATTGACAATGCAGGTAGAATTATTATGCAGAATTCAATACATGTCAAAAAAGGAGATATTAATACCATCATCTTGGATATGAAAAATTATTCTGCAGGTTCGTATTATCTGAATGTAACAGGTGCAGGGATAAATAATAACATGAAACTTCAAAAATTATAAATAAAAGATTTATTTTTTAGGCTACACTATATAGTGTAGCCTTTTTTTATATGTAAATTTTCTAATTCAGAATTGAAATGGTCATAATGAAACAGAGGGAATATTTTTCTATTAATCAAAGTCTTATCAGAATAATTATTCATGGGGGTGTAAAAATTAGGGTAATTCTACTGAAAAAAAATTAGATATTAACAGTAAAAGATCATTGATGAAAAGGTGTAAAAATTCATGAATTTTTACCTTGTTTTTTAGTTTATAGCAGTCTATGTTTATAGTCTAAATTATAACTTATGAAAACAAAATTATCAGTACTCGCTATTATTACTTTATTAGTAGGTTCATCTTGGATAAGCAATGTGCCTGCTAAAGTACAGCCTGCGGCAACAACAGTAAAAACAACGAATCTTACAGTTACACCAGCTTTTGATTTTTTCAGAGCTCATCGTCAAACAAGAAATGGCGCAACAGTAACCTGGGGTTTTTCTACATGTTCAGGCGTTGAAATGTTTGAAGTACAACGTAATGTCTTTTTTCCTATAGAAGATTGGGCTTGGGAACCAGTTTCAATGACTTCATGTTCCGGGGCAAGATCGTATAAGTTTACTGATGCGCCAATTGAAGCAGGATATAATAGTTATAGGGTTGTAGCTCATATGACTGATGGTTCAGAAGTAATATCCGATATGTCTACTATTCGTATTATTAGCCATTAATTCTTTTTCTAACAATTAACTGCATCTAATTAGGTAAAAAGTTTTCAGTAATTGCTGATAAAGTGAAAATTGAAATGAAAACAAACCCTCCTATGAAGAAATATTTATTCATATTATTTGGCACTCTGCTTTTGGCAATAAACATTGCTAAAGCTCAAATTATTACGCCAATAATTAAAGCCAATTTTGGAGTAGATGCAGATTTGAGGGCCAATTATTTTAATGGACTTATTCAAAACGGCAATGACGATTGGTTCAAGCTTCCTGGAACAACTGGTATAGGTGAGTTTATAATCGATACAGCCGGTGCAGCAGATATACTTGCAGGCTATATTTCTAATCCTGCAACCCGTAATTTACCTTTTTATAAAGGAATGCGATTTCCGCCATACACAAAAGTGAATAATCGTCTTTTAGTAGATGGTGTATATGTAAGGGATTATCATGGTGATGATTCAACCATTTTTGCCTCTGGTTCAAATAAGAACGGGATGAGTCCTCAAGATTGGAGCTGTCCAGTTTCTCAAGCAGTACCAGATAAGAATGAAATTATGGAGATGATGCTACATGTAAGAAGAGCCGGACCGACTGTATCGGACTCTCTTTGGATGATGGGAGCTATTTCAATTGAGAGTACTACTGGTAACAGATATTTCGATTTTGAAATGTATCAGACAGATATTTATTATGATCGGGCAACCCGGCAATTTTATAATTATGGCCCTGATGCCGGGCATACATCATGGAAGTTTGATGCAGGTGGCAATATGACAAAACCAGGTGATATTATCTTTACAGCCGAGTATGGTAGTTCTTCTTTGACAATGATTGAAGCAAGAATATGGATTAATATAAATGATCTGGCAATAACTCCTGTAGGCTTTGACTGGACGGGCAGTTTTGACGGAGCTTCTGCTGGCGCACAATATGGATACGCAGGTATTCAGCCAAAAACTGCCGGGGCATTTTATACCGGATTGCAAAGTGGTAATAATACATGGGCAGGTCCCTTTTCATTTGTGCTTGGCAATAATACCATACAAACAAATTATATAGCCAGGCAGTATATGGAGTTCTCTGTTAATCTTTCCAAACTGGGTCTCGATAAAGCAGAGATATATGGTGGAGATGATTGTGCAATGCCTTTCAGAAGAGTTGTTGTTAAAACAAGAGCATCGACTTCTTTTACTGCGTCATTAAAAGATTTTGTAGCTCCGTTTGATTTCTTCTTAGCACCAAGAGCAGTTGTGGAAACTGATGCACCAAATATATGTGATACTGTAAGTGTGAGTAATATTTATGTGTCAAACTCTATCCCAACTTCAATTTATCAATGGAGTACTCCTAACGGAAATATTGTTGGCACTACAACTGGCCCATCTATTTATGTAGATGCTCCGGGTATTTATATTGTTACTCAATATTTAAATGTAGGATGTTCAGTTTATGCAATAGACAGTATTACAATTGGACAATTGGATCATTGTATTGTTTTAGCAAATAATCAGGTGCAATTAGAAAGCAGACTTAAGAATGATAAAGTTCTTTTACAATGGCTTGTACTGGATAATAAAGCAGCAAATTACTTTGAAATTGAAAAAAGTTTTGATGGCATTGACTTTATATCCATCAAAAGAATCAATGCCATTTTATCTGAATCAGCAGCCGAGAATTATTTATTTCTGGACGATTATGAAAACTCAGTTAGCAAAAAAGTATTTTATCGAATAAGAGTATTTAAAAAAGATAATAAACAGTCATTGAGTAATGTAGTTGTGCAAAACATTAAAAATGATTCTTATTTTTCAGACATTCAAGTTCTGCCTAATCCGGTAAAAGATGAAATGCAGATTAATTTTATAGCAGATGAGCCTGCCAAAGCAACTTTATCTGTAGTTGATTTCAATGGGAGAATGATTGCTCAGCAAATAATATCTGTATTTAGCGGAATGAATAAGATCAGATGCAATCTTTTAAATGATAAACCTCCTGGTTTATACCGGTTACTACTAACAACTGAAAAAAGGAAATATTCCTCAAACATTCTGGTGGCAAGATAAATTTATTTGCCGTTTACCTTTTATCATTTTCTCTTAATTGCCGCTGCTGCAAATCCATTTACATTTGCAGATATGTATGTACTTAAAAAATCACTAGGTCAGCATTTTTTAAAAGATGAGAATATTTGCCGTAAAATTGTTTCGGCTTTGCAGGAGCATAGTTTTAATCAGTTGTTGGAAGTAGGTCCGGGTGGCGGTGCTTTAACCAAGTATCTTTTGGAAATACAGGAAATAGATTTTAAGGCAGTTGAATTGGATGAAGAAAAAGTTTCTTTTCTGGAAAAGACGTTCCCTAAAATAAAAAATAAAATCATTGCTAAGAGTTTTCTCGAAATTGAAAAGCCATTTACCGGCAACTTTACAGTAATTGGCAATTTCCCTTATAATATTTCAACACAAATACTTTTTAAAGTACTGGAATGGAAAGATGATGTAGATTGTGTAATTGGAATGTTTCAGAAAGAAGTGGCACAGCGAATTGCATCTAAAGAAGGGAATAAAGTGTATGGTGTTTTAAGCGTTTTGGTACAGGCATTTTATGATGTGGAATATTTATTTGATGTACATGAAAAATGTTTTACGCCACCTCCAAAAGTAAAAAGCGGAGTTATCCGGCTGATACCTGTAAAAAATAAGTTTGAAATGAAGAGCGAGGAAGCTTTTTTTATATTGGTGAAAACGGCTTTTAATCAACGACGAAAAACTTTACGAAATGCGGTAAAAGCATTATTTGATGCAGCGATTCTTGAAGATACTTTGTTTAGTAAAAGAGCTGAACAATTGACAGTGGCACAATTTGCAATGCTTACGTATAGAATGAAATGAAAAAAATAATAATAACAGCAAAATCACACCCTTTTTTAGCCGAGCAATTTAAATTGAAAGGCTATGAAGTAATAAACAAACCTACCGTCACATACAGTGAGCTAATGACATTGGTTAAGGATGTAGAAGGCATGATTGTAACTACAAGAATTTCTGTTGATCGTACACTGATTGACAATGCTACTTCCTTAAAATGGATTGGACGATTAGGAAGTGGAATGGAATTAATTGATATGAAGTATGCTGCATCAAAAGGGATAAAATGCTTTGGAAGTCCCGAAGGAAATCGTAATGCTGTGGCTGAACATGTTTTGGGTGTTTTATTAAGCCTTCTGAATAAAATAAATTCATCGCATGCTGAAGTGAAAAAGGGATTATGGAGAAGAGATGAAAATCGTGGAATTGAACTCAATGGCAAAACGGTAGGTATTATTGGATTTGGAAATACGGGTAGCTCATTTGCAAGACTTTTACAGCCGTTCAATGTTACTGTAATGGCATTTGATAAATACAAAACTGATTTTGCAAAAGACTATATCAGGGCAGCCAGTTTGGAGCAGATTTGTAAATATGCAGATGTAATTAGTTTTCATGTGCCATTAACTAATGAAACTTTGCATATTGCAAATGGACAATTTTTTGATCAGATGAAGTCAAAGCCTTTTATCATTAATTCTTCAAGGGGTAAAGTAATTAATATGGCTGATCTTATCGAAGCAATAAAGGAAGGCAAAATTTCCGGCGCAGGATTAGATGTATTGGAAAATGAAGAGTTCGACACTTATTCCACTGAAGAAAAAAAGCAATTAGATTGGTTGCTGGAACAACAAAATGTGATTATTACCCCACATATTGCTGGTTACAGTCATGAAGCATCTCTTAAAATGACCCAGGTTTTATTGGAGAAATTAGGACTGAATTAGTCTTTTATTTTCTAATTTTATTTTATATTTGCAATGAATAGTACAACGCTTCAGCAAACACTGGGGCGTTGTTATTTTTTTTATATTAATACAAGGAGGTGATTATGAGTGAATATCAATATGTGACGAAAGACACATTGGAAAAATTGAAAGCAGAATTACAGCATTTGAAAGGAGTAGAAAGGCCTGCAGCCAGTAAAGCTATCGCTGAAGCAAGAGAAAAAGGAGATTTGAAAGAGAATGCTGAATATGATGCAGCCAAAGAAGCACAGGGGTTACTCGAAGCAAAAATTGCTCATTTGGAAGGTAGTATGTCAACAATACGTGTTATCGATGAAGCAAGCATTGATACGAGTAAAGTTTCCATTTTAACAAATGTAACGTTGACAAACCTGTCAAATAAAAAACAAGTAACGTATAAAATTGTAAGCGAACAAGAAGCAGACCTGAAAGCAGGAAAAATTTCTGTTACCTCTCCAATTGGCAAGGGTATTCTAGGGAAATTAGTTGGAGAAACAGCAGAAGTGCAAGCTCCTGCGGGTGTGTTGAAATTTAAAATAGACAACATTAGTGCATAATATTTCAATCCCCTGAGCATTTAAGATAGCCCTACGCAATTGCGTGGGCTTTTTTATTTTTATAATGTAGTATTGATATAAAATAAGTATTGACCAAATGAATAAAATATTATTTATTTTCAGTTAAATAAAAAATTGTTGTAAGTATGACTATTTTTTCTAAAATAATTGCTGGCGAAATTCCATCTTATAGAATTGCTGAAAATGAAAAATTCTTTGCTTTTTTGGATATTTTTCCTTTGCGTGAAGGACATGTATTAGTGGTGCCTAAAATAGAAACAGATAAATTATTCGATTTGCCAGATGACTATTTAAATGAAATGCTGTTGTTTGCAAAGCCGATTGCTTTGGCTATAGAAAAATCATTTGATTGCAATCGCTGCGGTATTAGTGTTGTTGGTTTAGAAGTGCCACATGCACATATACATCTTATCCCAATTAATGCTGCCAACGATCTGAATTTTACGCAGGCTAAGCCACAGGCAACAGCAGAAAATTTGAAGAAAGTGCAGGAAAGAATTATAGCTTCATTAAATTTATTTATGTGATACCCTTCCTGGATTTTTCTTAATGAATTCATCCCAACCTTTCAATCCTCCTTTTATTTTTCCAAGTACAGCATTTGTTTGAAAATGATGACAAATAGCAACAGCCAATGCATCAGTAGCGTCAAATTGCTTTGTGGAGTGTTTAAATGAAAGCAATGTTTGCAGCATTTTCATTACCTGTTCTTTATCAGCATTACCATTGCCAGTTACTGATTGTTTAACTTTTTTGGGCGAGTACTCAGTTACTTCTAATCCATGGCGCATTGCTGCAGCAATTGCTACACCTTGTGCCCGGCCAAGTTTTAGCATACTCTGAACATTTTTTCCAAAGAAAGGTGCTTCAATTGCAAAATCTGTTGGTTGGTACTTAGTAATTAGTCCGCTAACTGTATTAAAGATGAGCTGTAATTTTTTATAACTGTCTTTTACATTGCCCGGCTTTAATACACCAAGCTCTAATAAACTGATTGTATTGTTGTTTACAGTAATTAATCCATAACCCATTACAATAGTGCCAGGATCAATACCAAGGATTATTTTATTAGGGGCTTTTTGCAAGAGGGATGTATTTTTACAGGAATAGACTACAGTCATCGAATTAATGAAGCTAAACAAAAATACCAAAATCTTTGTCAACTACTTTCTGGGGCCTTTATTATTTGTTTGGCTGTCATGGTCAATTTACAGACAAATAAAAAGTCAACCGGGATTAGAGCAGGCATGGCAAAGTATCAGCGCATCATTGGGCAGTATAAAATTGTTTAATCTGGTTGCAGTTGTTTTATTAATGATTCTGAATTGGTCAATTGAAGCAATAAAATGGAGAATTTCTATCCGTGCAATTCAACAGGTATCTTTTTTTAAAGCGTTGCAAGCAGTACTTTCAGGCGTTTCATTTGCTGTAAGTACACCAAACAGAATGGGAGAGTATCTTGGACGGGTTCTTTATATGAATGAGGGGAGCAGGCTAAAAACGATTTCTATTACAATCGTTGGTAGCATTAGCCAATTAATAATAACGCTATTAATGGGGTTTATTGGATTGTTACTGCTAAAAAATAGAATCCTTACACAAGGGCTTATAGCAGCAATGTGGATGAATGTGATTATATATGGAGTATTGGCAGCGATCATTTTTTTAACACTATTTTATTTTCGTTTGTCTTGGTTGGTTAAATGGGTAGACCGCCTTCCTGGGAGCCAACGCTTTTCCTATCTGATCAATGCTTTAGAGGATTTTAATGCAACGTTACTATTGAAGTTATTGTCTTTGTCACTATTACGATTTGCTGTTTTCATCGTTCAATATTATATGCTCTTTAGTTTATTTGGCGTTGAGATTTTATGGTGGCAAGCTTTTTGGACAGTTAGTGTTTCATTTTTGGTAATGGCTGTCATTCCAACCATTGCAATTGCAGAGTTGGCACAAAGGGGAAAAATTTTGATTGCTATTGTTAGTCTCTTTTCAGCCAATGAATTGGGAATAACGTTGGCAACAGCAAGTATCTGGTTTATCAATTTGATAATACCGGCAGTAGTTGGAAGTATTTTGATTTTAAAGATTAAAAAAATATTGAAAGGGAATAATGAAAAAGTATAAATTTTTTGCGCCACTGGTACTTGTATTGTTCAGTTTTACAAAAACAGCAGTTAGCCCACCACAGGATAGCTTTTGTGGTATTAAAAATATTGCCTTCGATGTAAAAGAGGAAGTGACTTTTAATGTTTACTACGCAGTTGCCGGTATTTATGTAAATGCTGGAGCGGCTACTTTTACAAGTAAATTGGAAACAATTAACAACAGACCAGTTTATCATGTTGAAGGAGAAGGAAAAACAAATTCATCTTACGACTGGATATATAAAGTAAGAGATAAATACGAATCATATATTGATACTGCAACTATGCAGCCATTAAAATTTATTAGAGATGTAAATGAGGGTGGATATAAAAAATATCAGAATATTACGTTTAATAAATCTTCCAATACCGCAATTACAAAAGAAGGCGTTTATAAAGTGCCTTCATGTGTGCAGGATGTAGTAAGTGCTATGTATTATGCCCGCAATCTGGATTTTTCAAAATTGCGAAAAGATGATAAAATCCCATTTTCTATGTTTTTGGATAATGAAGTCTTTAATATGTATATCCGTTATATGGGTAAAGAGGAAATAAAAACTAAATATGGAAAATTCAGAGCTATTAAGCTTAAACCATTATTATTAAAAGGCACCATATTTGAAGGTGGTGAGAATATGACTGTGTGGGTTACTGATGATGCTAATCATATACCAGTAAGAGTAGAAAGCCCGATAGTAGTTGGTAAAGTAAAAATAGATATGATGGGATATAGCAATCTTCGCCATCCTTTAACCTCACTTATAAAAAGAAAATAAATTTTCGGTAACTGATTAAATTTCTTCCAGTTTAAAAAAATCTTTAGGCCTTATCCCTTTTTCAGTTTGTTGAAGGTTGCAGCATTCAAAAATTGGGTCATGTTCAAAAAACAACGTGTAATCTCCATCCAATGCTTCTGTAAGAAATGATTTCTTTTCGTTTAAAGTTGTTAACGGAAACATATCATAAGCCATTACATATGGAATAGGAATATGGCCTTGAGAAGGCAAGAGATCAGCCATAAAAACAATCGTTTGGCCTTTGTATTTGATTTGTGGAAGCATCATATTATCGGTATGCCCACTTACAAAACGAATTGAAATATTTTGGGCAAAACTTGTTTCGCCTAATTTGCCATTCTGAGATTCCTTTATGTCCACAAATTTTAATTGCCCACTCTCCTCAATTGGTAAAATATTTTCTTTTAGAAAAGATGCTTTCTCTCTGTCATTAGGATGTACTGCCCAATCCCAATGTTTTTTATTGCTCCAGTAAGTTGCATTTTTAAATGCTGGAATTAATTTATCACCTTCTCTCTCAATAGCGCCTCCGCAATGATCAAAATGAAGATGCGTCAGAAAAGCATCAGTTATATCATTTCTATGAAAACCGTGTTTGGCTAATGATTTGTCCAACGAATCCTCACCGTGCAGATAATAATGACGGAAGAATTTATCATCCTGCTTATTGCCATTACCGTTGTCAACTAAAATCAAACGGTCACCATCTTCAATCAATAAGCAACGCAAAGCCCAGCTGCACAAATTATTTTCATCGGCAGGATTGATTTTATTCCACATGCTTTTTGGCACAACGCCAAACATTGCACCACCATCTAATTTGAAATAACCGGTATTAATTGAGTATAATTTCATAAGCTAAGCAAGTTGATTTTTCTTTTGTGCAGCAAGTGTATAAAAAAGAAATAACAGACCAATAATAAAAAAGGACATTAACGCTAATACAGAAGCTCTTTGTGAACCTGTAAGCTCAGTAATAAATCCAAAACTGAACATACCTATTACTATTGCAATTTTTTCTGTTACATCAAAGAAACTGAAAAAAGAGGTAGTGTCTTTGGTAACGGGCATTAGTTTAGCATATGTACTACGGCTTAAAGATTGGATTCCTCCCATCACAAAGCCAACTACTGCTGCAAGTATATAAAATTCAGTGATTCCTCCTTTTGGGAGAAAATAAGCAGCGATACATAATAGTATCCATAAGCATACACAAGCCATTAGTGCTTTAATGTTCCCAATTACAGCAGATAGCTTTGAAATTGCATACGCACCTGGAATGGCAATTATCTGAATGATTAGGATAGCAATGATCAGGTTTTCAACCGGAATACCAAGTTCTCCTTTTCCATACAAAGTAGCCGATAACATTACTGTTTGTACTCCCATGTTAAAGAAGAAAAAGGAGATGAGAAATCGTTTCAGTACAGGAATCTGTTTTAGTTGAGTCAATACTTTTTTTAACTCTTTATAACCGCTTGTTAAAACATTCTTTTTAGAAACGTCTCCTGCTGGTTCAGCATTTGGTAAACGACTTAGTGAAAAACTGGCAAAACCAAACCACCATATACCCACCAATAAAAATGACAGTTGAGATGCAAAGTCTTTTGTAATGCCAAACATTACATTCTTCATTACAAATACAAAACAAACGACCTGAAGAATTACACTGCCAATATAGCCATACGAAAAGCCTTTTGCACTAATGCGGTCACGGTCTTCCGGTGCAGCTATTTCTGGTAGAAATGAATTATAAAATACAAGACTCGACCAAAATCCTATACAGGCAATAACCATGCATATTAACCCAAAGCCAAGATTCGAAGCATTAAAAAAGTATAAACTGCTACAGGCAATACTTCCCATTGTCATGAAAAAACGAAGGAAAGATTTCTTATTGCCTCGAAAGTCAGCAATAGACGAAAGAAGGGGCGACATCAAAGCGACAATAACAAATGCAAAAGCCAGTGCATAATTATATAAAGAAGTATTCACAAACTCTCTTCCTAAAAACATCACCGTATCATTTGTCGTGGCATCGTTGCCATCGCCGGTAATTGCTTCAAAATATGCCGGGAAAATTGTTGAAGTAATGACAAGGTTGTATACAGAATTTGCCCAGTCATACATCGCCCAGGCGTTGACTATTTTCTTTGATGCAGTTTGCATATTAATTGCTTTTAGTAAAAATAGGAATAAGCATCGGGAAGATTATCATCAATTTTAAAACTCAAAAGTTGTCTGATAAATACTTTTTTTGTAATCTTGGTTTGATAGTTATTACTAAAATATAAAACCCGTTTTGAATTTTCCAAAACGGGTTTTATGATCAACATAATAATAAGTTATTCCTGCATCTCAACAACAGGTTCATAATTGTATGATTTAATTGTAGTGAATTTGCTATCAGTGAATTCAAAAATAATATCAGTATTGCCATAAATTGTTTCAGAAATCTTTGCCATTAATTTAGTCACAGCTTCATCAGTTAAACCAGCAACTTTTTCTTCTGAAGATACCATTCGTACGATGTTTGTAGCATTATCACCTTTTTGAATCTGGAAGCTGATCATACTCGAAGGCTGCATATCCCGGTCTAAGAATTTTGCAAGCATTTCGCCATCCGTCATGTCAGCTCCTTTTGCCACAAATACTTCTATATTGCCAGATGTAACTCTTTCTCCATATCCGGATTCTCCACCTGCATCATCCATTTTTGTAAAATATGCTGTTGTTATTGTTTTAAATTTATTGTTGGTAAGAATAAGGTTAACAGGTTTGCCATCAAATACATTTTTTGAGATCATATAGCCGATTCGCTGAAAAGTGGCCATGGGAATATCCTTATACTTATCTTCATTCACCACCATTTTGCAATTAATAGTATCGCCGTCTTTATTTAATTGAAAACTTTTTTTGTTATTCTTCGTTTCTTCTTGTGTGTCAAGTGTATAAATATAGTCGGCAGTTTTTTGAGCTGTTTCTTCAGAAATTCCATCTTTATAGTACACTTCAATATTGGAACTCTTTACTTTTTTGCCATAATTGGTACATGATGAAAGTGAAATTACAGCGACCAGGAAAAAAATGATTTGTTTCATGCTTTTAGTTTAAAGGTTAATTTATCTGAAATGGTTTTGTATTTTCAGATAATAAATTTGCCACATAGATAAGCAATTAAAAATTATTTACATACCCCTTTAATGGTATTTTTTAATTATTTTGATAAGTAGCCTGTGGCAATTAATGTCAGCAGAATAATTCCGGCGATTATTCGGTAATAGCCAAAAAATCGGAATCCATGTTTTTGCAAAAAGCCAATAAAAAATTTAATGGCTAGTAAAGCAACAAAAAAGGCAACAATATTACCAATAGCAAAAAGTTTAATATGCTCTGTTGTTATGCTTTCATATCCTTTCAGTAATTTATAGCCTGTAGCTGCTGCCATAGTAGGTACAGCTAAAAAGAAGGAAAACTCTGCCGCCAGTTTTCTGGTCAATTTTTGCTGCATACCACCAATAATGCTGGCAGCACTTCGGCTTACACCGGGAATCATCGCAATACATTGCCAAAGGCCAATAATAAAAGCATTGGGATAACTGATTTTTTCATCTGTTTCTACAGAAGGGTTTTTAAATACTGCATCAATAAATAGTAAAACAATTCCTCCTGCAATTAATGATATAGCTACTGTTGTTGAACTTTCAAGCAACTCATCTATTCTATCTGAAAATATAAAACCAAGTACCAGCGCCGGAATTACAGCAATGATCAGTTTAAAATAAAAATCCCAGTTTCCGTTTTTTATTGGGTCAATAAATTTTTTCCAGTACAATACAACAACGGCAAGTATTGCACCTAACTGTATACCTACAGTAAACAATTTGGTGAATTCTGTTGATGGGATATTCAGTAATTTTTCTGCGATAATCATGTGGCCGGTAGAAGAAATAGGCAAAAACTCCGTAATGCCTTCCACAATAGCAATAATAATGGCTTCAAGAATACTCATTGTAAAAATTGATTGACTCTTTCGATGTTAGTGTATAAAAGAAGGCGATACAGTTTCCAGCATCGCCTTTTAATTTTATTTAAACGTCAATAATCTAGCCGACGACTTCTTTCGGTTTTTTGAAAATAGCAATCACTTCAATTACTAAACCTGCAAGTATCAGAATGGGTGCAATGGTAATTCTTGTTGTACTGTATACCGCACTTTTATCAAAAACAGTGGGGTCCGCATTGCTTTTTCCGCCAGATAAAAGGAACATACCTATTGCTATCACAATGATACCAATCAGCATCCATTTATAATTCTCTTTATCAAACATCGATGTTTCAGTAGTCTTACTCATTTCATTCTTTTTTGGGTCTGCAATATAACGATTTTAAGGAATCGGATTCTTGTTTATCTATAATCAACTCCACATTATTAAGAATACTCCCATTGCCTATACGCTATTCACCACTTGCTAATTAATACAAATCATCCAACTTCATTCTCAAGTATTTAATTACACTGCGATGTGTACTAAACACAGTAATTACGATTCCTAATACAATAAGTGTAAAAAATAAAAGTATCAATAAATTATTATCATGAATTGTTTTTAACCAGCTTACTGATTTTTCTGCAAACATGATCACTATATACAATAAACCCGATGCAATCACACCACTCATGGCGCCATTTATTACGGCTTTAATATTCAATGGTTTGGCTATGAACCATCGTGTGGCACCAACCATTTGCATCGTTTTTATCAGAAAACGGTTGCTAAACATGGCCAGTCGAATTGTATTGTCGATTAAAAAGATGACAACAATCGAAATAATAATAACCAATGCCAATAAGCCAATGCTTACCGCACGGATATTTTTATTTAATTTTCCTACTAATGCTTCAGGATATTTTACATCACTTACATAAGTCTGTTTTTCGAGATCAGCTTTTATAGCCGTTAATGTATCTACTTGAACATATTGCCTTTTTATTTTAAAGTAAATAGCATTCGGCAATGGGTTTTCGTCAAGTACTTTGCTCCAGTCTTCATTTTCCTCTTCCATGTACATTTTCTTGCCCTCTTCCTTCGATACATATTGCATCGATTTTACATATGGTTGTTTGGCGATATAATCCATTAAAGCCACACTGTCCTTAGGATTCAGGTCACCACGCAGATAAGTTCTTACCTCTACATTCTCTTTAAAATAATCTCCTAATTTATTTGCATTAATTACCAACCAGCCAATAATGCCAAGTAAGAATAATACCAGGGTTACACCCAGTACAGACATAAAGTACGAAGGTTTGCCTCTCTTGATAGATGATTTTCCGGTTTGCGCCATTCTATAGTATTTTGAATTTTTTTGGGTTGCCGCAAAAGTAACCAATTCAGCTTTACAATCAGTATTTTTGCGGCCATCTTGCCTTCCGGCAGGTAGGTTTAAACGATGGCTACCAGTTCATATTGCCGTATGAAATACAAGAGAATTGTTAAAGAATTTTTTGTAACCAGCGATATTACTGATAGCATCGCTGGTTGCAATCAAAGATTAGTTCGCAATTTTATCTTCCAGTCGAAGATATATTGAGAACTACTCTTCATCGTTCTGTAACCTGCCTGCCGGCAGGCAGGTTCTACCGAGCATATTAAAAGTGATAGTATCGTAAATAAGAACAAAGCATTGATATGGAATATAATTTCAGGGCGATAGAAAAAAAATGGCAGAACAAGTGGAAGGAAACGAATGCCTATAAAGTTGAAAACGACTTTTCAAAACCAAAATATTATGTGTTGGATATGTTTCCATATCCAAGTGGTGCAGGTTTGCATGTTGGGCATCCGCTGGGTTATATCGCATCTGATATTTTTAGTCGCTATAAAAGATTGAAGGGCTTTAATGTCTTGCACCCGATGGGCTTCGACAGTTTTGGATTGCCTGCCGAGCAATATGCATTAGATACGGGTCAGCATCCAGCAGAAACAACAAAAAAGAATATAGCCACTTTCAAAGCACAGTTAGATAATATCGGTTTTTGTTACGACTGGAGCCGGGAGGTACAAACCAGCGATCCGAATTATTATAAATGGACACAGTGGATTTTTCTTCAGCTTTTCAATTCTTATTTCGACAAAAAAGAAAACAAAGCCAAGCCTATCACTGAACTAATAAAAATATTTGAAGCTGAAGGAAATCTCGCAGCTCGCAGCTCACAACTCGCAGCTTTCACTGTAGAAAACTGGAAAAACTATACCGAAACTGAAAAACAAAACATCCTGATGGACTGTCGCCTTGCATTCAGCAAATTTGGCGAAGTAAATTGGTGCGAAGCATTGGGAACTGTATTGGCCAATGATGAAGTGGTAAATGGTGTAAGCGAAAGAGGGGGACATCCGGTAGAGAAAAAGAAAATGCGCCAGTGGTATCTGCGTATAACTGCCTATGCTGATCGGTTATTGGAAGGATTGGAAACGGTAGACTTCAGTGATAGCATGAAAGAAATGCAACGCAACTGGATTGGTAAATCAACCGGTGCAGAAATCAGTTTTGAAATAAAAAAAGGAAAATCCGAAAAAGAAGTCTCACAGCTCGCAGCTAATAGCTCACAGCTTGTTGTTTACACTACAAGACCAGACACTATTTTCGGAGTTGACTTTATGGTCGTTGCTCCCGAGCATGACCTGGTGGCACAAATTACAACCAATGAACAAAAAGAAGCAATAGAAAAATACCTGCAGTATGTAAAGAGCCGCAGCGACAGAGAAAGACAGGCTGATGTAAAACAAATCACGGGATGTTTTACCGGCTCCTATGCAGTAAATCCTTTTGATGGAAGAGAGATTCCGATCTGGATCGCAGAATATGTATTGGCTGGTTATGGTACAGGAGCAATAATGGCCGTGCCTTGCGGCGATCAGCGGGATTATGCATTCGCCAAACATTTTGATATTCCCATCACCAATATTATTGGTGAACATTATAATGG
>JAHEMM010000046.1:0-1755 GCA_024643655.1 Chitinophagaceae bacterium
GTATCGATAGTAATTTCTTTGCTGGATGATTTGACAAAATTTCGTAACACTTTCTTAGCTAAGTCTAGATCAATTTCTCTTCTATTAAGCGAAGATTGTGCCAATAGTGAGATCAAAGCGCCTTCTAATTCTCTGACATTATTACTAATATTATAAGCAATATATTTTACTACTTCCTTTGGCATTTCTAAGCCATCGTTTTTCATCTTTCTTTCCAGAATTTCAATCCGGGTGTCATATTCTGGCATTTGCAAATCTGCACTTAAACCCCAACGGAAACGGCTTAGTAACCGTTCTTGAACTCCGTCAAGATCTTTAGGCGATTTATCAGATGTTAGTATTAATTGCTTATGCGACTGATGTAAATGGTTAAAGATGGCAAAGAAAGCATCCTGCGATTTTTCAGCTTTTGCAAAAAACTGAACATCATCTAATATTAATACATCGATCAATTGATAAAAATGAATAAAGTCGTTAATCGCATTATTACGACTATGATCCATAAACTGATTAATGAATTTCTCAGAACTTACATAAAGTACAACCTTATTTGGATGTGATTTTTTTACTTCATTACCTATTGCCTGTGCAAGGTGGGTTTTTCCTAAGCCTACACCACCATATATTACCAATGGGTTGAAAGAATTGGTTCCTGGCTTTTCAGCAACAGTTTTTCCAGCCCTTCTGGCCACTCTATTACAATCACCTTCTATAAATGCTTCGAATGTATAGATATGATTAAGCTGCGGATCAATCTGCATCTTTTTAAGACCCGGAATTACAAATGGGTTCTTAACGGGGTTATTTATGACTAATGGAAAATCCATTTCGTTATTTGAAAATGTTTTAAAACCCTGACCACTTACATCCATCGTAACTGGTTTGTTCTTGCTGTTACCACTATCAACCATTATACGATATTCAAGACGGGCTTCTTTACCCAACTCTCTTTTTAATGTCTTTGCTAATAAATTTACGTAATGTTCTTCAAGATATTCGAAAAAGAATTGACTTGGTACCTGAATAACCAGAATATTATTCTTTAATGAAACCGGAAGTATTGGTTCAAACCATGTTTTGTAATGCTGCCATTCTACAATGTCTTTGATAATCTTCAAACAATTGGTCCAGATTTTTTCGGCATTTTTCTCCATCAGGTTGGTAAGCAGTTTATATCGGGTTAACTATAGTTGTTCTTTTAATTTGTCCAAATTATTTCTTAACAAGATGTCAGTAAAAAAACTTGGACGGGAAAGCGAATATCACCATTTCTTTTTTAAAAAAAAATTTTTATCCAACTGTTTTTTGTGAAACAGAAATATTATGATTTTTGAACAGTTTTTTGCCTGAAAATTTGGAAAATTCAAAATCTAGTCTACCAAGAATTATTCCGGCATATCCTACCTGGTTGACTATCACATCATCACCATTTCTGTTTTTATAGATAATTGGCTCATTTAAAAAACTATGGGTATGACCTCCAATTATGAGATCTATATTTTCAGATTCTTTTGAAAGTATTTCATCGCTAATTAAATTATTTTCAGTATACTTATTTCCAAGATGAGATAAACAGATAACCATATCACAACTTTTATTTCTTTTTAAATAAGTTGCAACTTCATTTGCTTTTTGAATCGGATCCAAATATTTTGTTGCACCAAATAAATTATCAGGTATTAAACCTTTTCCTTCAATCCCTATTCCAAATACACCTATTTTAATTCTCCCTCTTTTAATAATTGTGAAAGGCTG
>JAHEMM010000046.1:1855-5661 GCA_024643655.1 Chitinophagaceae bacterium
CCATTTGCAACAAAATCCGAATTTGCTATTGTGTAAACTCTTTCAAAGTCAATCGGTTTACTTCCAATCAGCACATTAATTGCTTTGTTGTTTTTAATTTGCATAGTTATACCTGCTATTGGCCAACCACCTTCAGAGGCAATTAAATCCAGCAACTCTTGCAACAATGAACCTTTTACTTTTTGTAGTATTAATAAATTATCAAAAGGCATTATCTGAAAGATTTTTCCGGTAGTAACATTACCTGCAGGCAATTGCTGCATACGTATACCACCATAATTTAAAAGGGCTCCATCAATTGAAACATTATACTTTTCTTTAGCCATTGTAAAGAAAGCATCTACCATAAAATTGCCAAGTGTACTCTCAGGCTGCTTCTTATCAAGGCCTATTGCAGCTATACCTACCACATCATTCATGGTAGCATTTACCTCCTTACTATAAGGCTGTAAAAAATGTAGTAAAGCCGAATCCTTCTGTTGTTGATCGGTAATACGGTATGTCTGATATTCGAGTGCCTGACTTTGGTATGCCGTATGGCAAGAAAAACTTGCTATCGTGACAAAAAGTAAAACAGGTATAGTAAATAGCGGTTGCTTCATTAGTAGTTACTTTTTGGAAGATATAATTAATTTAATCACTTACAAAAGATTGAAAAAAAAATCTCAGTAAATGTTGCATCTTTGCTTATAAAATTTTCAGGATAAAACCCTGACATTATGCAGAAAAAGATAATGCTTAAGTTGCTCCCCTCTGAAGCAGCAAATAATAATACTGTAGAAGAATATATTGCAAAGGCGGAAGCTGTTTCAATTGAAACAATTACCGGTTATACAATATTGAAGAAATCTATTGATGCAAGAAGTAAACAACCATGGATCAATCTCACTCTTTTAGCCTATATCAACGAGCCATTTCAGGATAGAGAATTATTAAAGTTTGACTTCAAAGATGTTACAAGTGCTAACAAAAAAGTGATCATCGTTGGTGCAGGGCCCGCAGGCTTATTTGCTGCGCTTCAATTAATAGAAGATGGAATTAAACCTATACTACTGGAAAGAGGAAAAGATGTAAAAGCAAGAAGAAGAGATCTTGCACTATTAAATAAAGAAGGGATTGTAAATCCAGAAAGCAACTATTGTTTTGGAGAGGGCGGCGCAGGAACTTATAGCGATGGAAAACTCTATACAAGAAGTAGTAAAAGAGGTGATATTAACAGAATCCTGAATCTCTTTGTGCATTTTGGTGCTGATGAAAAAATACTATACGAAGCACACCCACATATTGGGACTAATAAGTTACCTCAGATTATCACTGCTATCAGAGAAAAGATTACTGCATGTGGCGGTGACTTTCTATTTGAAAAAAAAGTTACCGACTTTATTATTAATAACAACCAGATTACCGGGGTTACAACAGAAGATGGAAATTCATTTATTGGCAATGCCGTAATTCTGGCAACTGGCCATTCTGCCAGAGATATTTTTTATCTCTTACATGATAAAAAGATTCTGATTGAATCCAAACCGTTTGCTTTGGGAGTAAGAGTAGAGCATCCGCAATCATTAATTGATAACAGCCAATATCATTGCGATGTCCGTAGCGAATACCTGCCACCAGCTTCTTATAGTTGGGCACAACAAGTTGATGGTAAAGGTGTTTTTTCTTTTTGCATGTGCCCGGGAGGAATAATTGCACCGGCTGCAACTTCTCCTGGAGAACTAGTGGTAAACGGATGGAGTCCTTCAAAAAGAAATAATCCTTATGCAAATAGTGGAATTGTTGTTACAGTAAATGCAGAAGATGCATTTAATACTTTCAAACAGCAACAATCAAAAACAATAAATCAAAATAGTCCATTATTAATGCTGGAATTTCAAAAATTAGTTGAGAAAAGAGCATTTGATACTGGTGGCGGAAAATTTGTTGCTCCTGCACAACGATTAATAGATTTTGCTACCAATAAAACTTCTTCTTCGCTCCCCAACTGTTCCTATCTGCCAGGAATAAATTCAGTCAATTTAAATGAAGTACTGCCCAACTTTATTTTTAAAAGTTTGCAACAGGCTTTTAAAGATTACGGAAAGAAAATGAAAGGATATTTTACGAATGAGGCTGTTATTGTTGCAACAGAATCCAGAACATCTTCTCCCATTAGAATACCAAGAGATACTGACACTTTACAGCACCCACAAATAAAAAACTTATATCCCTGTGCTGAAGGAGCAGGTTATGCAGGGGGAATTATTAGTGCTGCAATGGATGGCGAAAGAGTGGCTAAACAGATCGAATTAATTTTCAACTAAAACTAATCTCTTTGTATTTAAGCATTTTGCACTGCAATACTTGCAGCTTACCGATTATATGTTCACATTTCATCAGGAATTCTAAATTTGCAAAACAAACCAATCTAAAATGACATTACTTGAACTAAATAATCTTAAAAAATATTTTGCTACTCAAAAAGCAGTGGATGATATCAGCCTGAAAGTAGAACAAGGACAAATATTCGGACTACTTGGGCCTAATGGTGCTGGTAAAACTACGCTGATAAGAATGATCACCGGCATTTTTTATCCGGATGAAGGACAAATCATTTTTGATGGTAAAAAATTCGATCCGATTAATGATGTTGAGCATATTGGCTACATGCCGGAAGAAAGAGGTCTATATAAAAAGATGAAGATCGGTGAACAAACGATGTATTTAGCGCAATTAAAAGGCTTAAAGAAAGCTGATGCATTAGAAAAAATTAAAAAGTGGTTCATCAAATTTGAAATGGAAGGCTGGTGGAATAAAAAAGTAGAAGACCTTTCAAAAGGAATGAGTCAAAAACTTCAATTTGTCACCACAGTTTTACATGAACCAAAACTGATTATTCTGGATGAGCCGTTTAGTGGCCTGGATCCGGTAAATAGTAATTTAATTAAAGACGAAATCTTCAATCTGGCAAAAAATGGTTCCACCATTATATTTAGTACACACAGAATGGAACAGGTTGAAGAAATTTGTGACCATATAGCTTTGGTAAACAAAGGCTCTAAAATTTTAGATGGTACAGTAAAGCAGGTAAAACAAGATTTTAAAGAAAACTTATTTAGTATCGGTGCTGATCAAATGCCTGCCGTAAATGGACAAGCTCCATTTGAAATTGTTGGCACAAAAGGGCAATCAAATATTGTGCGAATTAAAGAAGGCAATAATTCAAATGATGTATTGCATTATCTGTTACAACAAAATGCGCAAATACATTCTTTTAATGAAATTCTTCCTTCATTGAATGATATATTCATCAAACTTGTAGAAGGAACTCCCGCTGCACGTCAATTTCAAAAAGTATAAACATTACCAACTAAACTAATTATAATGAATAAGATCTGGCTAATTATAAAAAGAGAATACCTTACAAGGGTTCGTAAAAAAACGTTCATCATATCTACTTTACTTTTTCCCCTTCTTTACCTGGGATTGATTTTCGGAATGGGATTTATAGCTGAAAAAAGTAAGCAAAACCTTAAAGTTGCGATTATTGACAACTCAGGCTATTTTTCCAATGAAAATATTGCTGCAGAAAATAGTATTGATGACAATTCTACCTTAACGCTGATAAAAGACTCTGCTGAAAAAATTATTGAAAACTTTAAAAAAGAGGGTTATGATGGCTATGTTATTATTCCTGCTATAAGCTGGAAAGAAGGATTTGACAGCTTATATTTTAAATCTGAAAAATCATATGGAGGTTCATCTACAGCAGCTATGGAGGCTAAGCTAAACCGGATATGGAGTGGCATTAAAAATGATAGTCT
>JAHEMM010000046.1:5761-21560 GCA_024643655.1 Chitinophagaceae bacterium
ATCCGCAGAGGTGCAAGGACGTCGAAAATGTTTTTTATTTCTACGATCTCTCCCACTTCTGCGGTTTTTTTTGTTAAAATTTTCCTTTTTGACAGATTCAGGCAATGAAATACGAATTCAATCGTATATTTGATACGAAAGATATCGTATAACTTATTTAGTCATTAAAACAAAAAATTATGAAACCAAGAACCTTATTAAACAATCGCCTCTTGCTCATTCTGTTAATAGCTGGGCTTACCGCAGGACTAATTTCATGGGATTATCAGCAATCCCCCCGAAAATTTGATCAATCAATAAATGACACTACACCTAAATCTAAAACCTACGACAGGAATAAAAAAGTAAGAAACCTTGATGATGTATTAGAAGAATTAGATAATGCTGATTTCGATTTGGATATGAAGAATTTCGACAAAGAGTTAGCTGAAGCTATGAAAAGCATAGATAGAGAAAAAATTAAACTAGACATTGATAAGGCTATGAAAGAGCTAGACCTTGAAAAAATTCAACTGGAAGTAAAAAACTCTTTAGCCAAAGTAGATTTTTCAAAAATGAAAGAGGAATTAGCAGAAGCAATGAAAAGTATAGATATCGAAAAGATTCAAAAAGAAGTGCAGGAATCTCTTTCCAAAGTTGATTGGAGCGAAATGAAAGCGGAACTTGAAAAAGTAAAAAACATCGACTTTAAAAAAATGCAAAAAGAACTGCAGGAGATTGGTCCAAAATTGGAAATAGAGCTGAAAAAGGCTAAGGTTGAAATTGAAAAAGCTAAAGCAGAAATTAAAGAATATAAAAACTTTATTGACGGGTTAGAAAGTGATGGATTAATTGATAAAAAAACAGCCTATCATTTAAAACATGATGATGGTGAATTGTTTATTAACGGCGAAAAGGCTTCCCAAAAAACGTATACTAAATATCGCAGATTTCTTGAAAAACATAAGGAATTCAACATCAAAGTAAATGATGGTGATTTGAAATTTGATATAGACTAACTTTTTTGGTGTATATCCCAATAGCCCTGAAAAGCAAATAGTCCCGTTTTACGGGACTATTTTTATTAGTATAGCTTTATTATTTAGTAACCTCCTGCACCAAATGGAGAAGGAATAATTTCAAATTCGGGAGATTCTATCATTTCGATATTTAATTGGAATGCTTCATCAGTTTTGATAATCACTTTGTCCTTTGTAATTTTTCTAAACCCGGATTTTTCAAATATAAATTTATAAGTACCTGGCTTTAATTCATCAAAAGCATATCCACCCGTTTCATCTGTTGAAACTACTTTTTCTTTTTTAGAAACTAAAACAGCAGTAATACTCACATTCTTTAATGGCTTTTTGGATTCAGCATGTATTACCATTCCATTTAATTCATCTTTTTTACCTTTTACAGGATCAATATTTCCGGTATTCGCATTTACTGCAACAAATCCAAAAATGGAAACCGTCAATATTAAAAGTTTGTGTTTCATCTGATATTCTTTTGGTTTACAAAAATTATCGTTCAACTATGTTCAAACTAAATCCTATGTTTAAAATTATATCATTTTCACGGGATTCGCCAAACCGTCCATAAACTCTTCCCATACATTTTTGACAATATCCCCAGCAGGTAAAATATCATTAACTAAAGCACTTATTTGGCCAATTTCTAACTCTCCCTCAGTTAAATCACCTTCAAACATCCCTCTTTTTGCTCTTGCCCTTCCTAATAAAACTTCCAATTCATTTACCGTTGTTCCTTTTTTCTCTGCCTCATCAATTTGCTTATAAAAATCATTCTTAATTAATCGAACTGGCGTTAGCTGTTTCAAAGTCAATTGTGTATCACCTTCTCCAGCCTTCATTACTGCTTTTTTAAAATTCACATGAGATGAAGCTTCTTCACTTGCCACAAACCTACTTCCCATTTGTACGCCTTCTGCTCCTAATACCATTGCTGCAAGCATTTGCTTTCCATTCGCAATACCACCAGCAGCGATTACAGGTATTTTTACAGCCCCAGTTACCACTGGAATAAGTACCATTGTTGTTGTTTCTTCCCTTCCATTATGACCACCAGCTTCAAATCCCTCAGCCACAATAGCATCACATCCTGCTTCTTCAGCTTTCTTTGCAAACTTTGAAGAACTTACTACATGCACAACAGTTATCCCCTTCTCTTTTAAGACGCCGGTCCAGGTCTTTGGGTTACCGGCGGACGTAAAAACTATTTTAACTCCTTCTTCTATAATAACTTCAATATGCTTTTCAATATCAGGATACAGTAAAGGTATATTTACACCAAAGGGCCGGATAGTTGCTGATTTGCATTTACGAATATGTTCTTTTAAGACATCCGGATACATTGATCCGCTGCCTATAATGCCTAATCCCCCAGCATTACTTACGGCACTGGCCAATTTCCAGCCGCTGGCCCAGATCATTCCACCCTGGATTATTGGATAGTTTATTCCAAAAAGTGTTGTTATACGATTAGAGAATTGATTCATAAGTCTTTATTCATAGTAAATAACCAACTGTAAATATAATTGAACCAGAAAAAGAAACCAGTAACTATCCTAGATCAATACTTGTATTATCTCCAATATTCAACGAACGGGATTCGCCTCGAAGATTTGTATCACTACCAATCACAGAATCACCCAACACTATATCAAATAAGTTTGAAAAAGAACCAATGATTGAATCTTTAATGATTGAACTATCAATAATTGCATTTTCGCCTATCGTAACATTGGGACCAATGATCGAATTTTTTATATTACAGCCAATCCCAATACTAACAGGTTGAACTATGACGGTATTTTCAAACTGATTTGGATCTGTATTAACAGCAAATTTTTTAAGCAACGTTGCATTTGATTCCAATAAGGTTTCCTTTCGTCCACAATCAAACCAGTTTTCTACTTTAAATGATTTGAATTTTGATCCCATTTTAATCATGCAGTCCAAAGCATCGGTTAAACTGAATTCGCCATGACTCCGCAGACCTTCACGGATATTGCTTTCAAGGCATTGAAACATTTGTTCTGTTTCTTTTATTTTATACACACCTACTAATGCCATATTGGATTTTGGGATTTGTGGTTTTTCAACTACTCTGCTAATGAAACCATCCTCTTCAATTTCAGCAACGCCAAAATCTCTAGGATCATCCACTTTTCTTACACCGATCATTGAGAAAGGACTGTCAACCACTTCCTGAATATCGTATTCACAGATTGTATCGCCGAGTACAACAAATACTTCTTCCTGATTTACTATTGTTCTGGTAAGTCGAATAGCATGCCCCACACCCTGTCTGTCTATCTGATGTACATAATGTGCTTTTATTTCTGGGTATTTACTCTTTACAAAATCCTGAATCTTATCTCCCAGATAGCCAACAATGAAAATAAATTCATTAATGCCTGCAATTTTTAATTGATCTATAATAATTCCGAGAACATTTTTTCCGGCAAGCGGAATTAATGCTTTAGGCTGCGTATAACTATGTGGACGCAATTTAGTGCCGGCACCTGCTACTGGTATGATAGCTTTCATTTAAATATTTTACAGTCCATTAACTAAGACCTGCGGTTGTTATCCGGAGGAATATGAATCCTACGGGGTTTACTAATCAAAAGCTAACGAAAGTAAGACTTTTACAATAAACAAAATATTAGAGCTTAAAAGCATTAACTACTTCTGCTATCTTATTTTTGCAATGATATTATTTTTTGTGCCAGGCTACAGTGCTACTTTCATCGTCTGTTGCAATCTAAAGGATTGGGATATTTATTTCTTCCAGTGAAAGAAATAAAAAGTCTCACTTTTCATCGTTAAATAATTAAAAGTATATGCAAAAAGACACTATTTTATTCGACCTCATCAACAAAGAATTAGAACGTCAACGTAACGGTATTGAGTTAATCGCTTCTGAAAACTTTACTTCCTTTCAGGTGATGCAGGCAATGGGTACAGTACCGACCAACAAATATGCAGAAGGTTATCCGGGAAAAAGATATTATGGAGGATGCGAAGTGGTAGATGAAATAGAAACATTGGCAATTGAACGATTAAAAAAAGTATTTAATTGCACATGGGCCAATGTGCAGCCACATAGTGGTGCGCAGGCAAATGGTGCTGTTTTTTTGGCGGTAATGAAACCCGGCGAAAAATTCTTAGGCCTTGATCTTTCCATGGGAGGACACCTTACACATGGTAGTCCCGCAAATTTTAGTGGCAAAACTTATCATGCATTACATTATGGAGTAACAAAGGACGGCATCGTAGATTACGAACAACTTGAACATATTGCAAGAGCAGAAAAACCAAAAATGATTATATGTGGAGCTTCTGCCTATAGCCGGGATTGGGATTACAAACGCATCCGAGCTGTTGCTGACGAAATTGGCGCTGTAGTGTTTGCTGATATAGCACATCCAGCTGGTTTAATCGCCGCAGGATTATTGAATGATCCTTTTGATCATTGTCATATTGTTAGCTCAACTACACACAAAACACTTAGAGGACCAAGAGGTGGCATAATTATGCTACGAAATGATTTTGAAAATCCGTGGGGTTACAAAGATCCAAAGGGAAACCTAAGAATGATGAGTAACTTATTAGACCTTGCCGTTTTTCCGGGAACACAAGGCGGTCCGTTGGAGCATGTTATAGCTGCAAAAGCTGTAGCTTTTGGTGAAATACTGGATGGCTCTTTTAAAGATTATGGTAAACAAATTATTACGAATGCACAAGCAATGGCAAAATCATTTGTTAGCCGTGGTTATAATCTGATTAGTAATGGAACGGATAATCATTTAATGTTAATCGACCTTCGTAATAAAAACCTTACAGGAAAAAAAGCGCAGGAAACATTAGATAAAGCACATATAACCTTAAATAAAAATGCTGTGCCATTTGATGATAAATCGCCATTTGTAACTTCTGGAATCAGAATAGGCGTTCCTGCTATTACTACCAGAGGAATGCAAGAAACCCATATGGAATCCATTGTTTCGATGATAGATAAAATACTGATGAATGCTGATGATGAAAATACAATTACGGCTGTGAGAACAGAAGTGAAATCATTTATGCAACAATTTCCATTATATCCTGAATTGGGTTAATCTTTAATTGAAAAATGAATTATTATGATTCAACGTCAACAAACACTTTGGTTACTACTTGCCGCTATTGCTGCTTCACTTACATTTAAATTTCCTTTTGCAACAGGTGAAAGGTTAATTGAGAATACAGCAATGAAAAAATTGATTGAATTAAATGCTGGCGATAATTTTTATGCTCTCATTTTAACTATAGCATCAGTTATCATTGCTACAATTACCATTTTTTTATTTAAAGACCGTAAGATGCAACTAAAACTTTGCATCATTGGTTTGTTAATCTCCATAGGTACACTAGCCGTTTATATTTTGGAAATGAAAAAACTGATCTCAGGCATACCTGCAATCTGGGCTTTACTTCCCGTTGCAGTTATCGTTAGTTATTTCATGTCGTTCAGGCTAATCAGAAAAGATGAAAAACTGGTGAAGTCATTAGACAAATTGAGATAGATTAGATATTAGTGAAAATAATATATGATAAATTGTTAAACACGGAAACTCTTTATTCAAATATATAAATTCACATGTACATATTAGATATAAGTTGCAGTAAAACTATTCTTGCATTTCTTTAATTCTGCCGGCTTCCCTGCAAACACCAGTTCGCCACCACCATCACCAGCTTCGGGCCCCAGATCAATAACCCAATCTGCACTTCTTATAACATCTGTATTGTGTTCAATTACAATAATGGAATGTCCCTGCTCTATCAAAGCATTAAAAGAAGTAAGTAGTTTTTTAATATCGTTAAAATGTAAACCGGTTGTTGGTTCATCAAAGATGAAAAGTATTTTATTATTAGCCCGGCTCTTTCCCAGAAAAGAAGCCAGCTTTACCCGTTGTGCTTCTCCACCAGATAAAGTATTGGATGATTGCCCCAATTTTACATACCCAAGTCCAACATCGCTAAGTGGTTGTATGGCGTTGGCTATGTTAGCACCATCGGCATTAGTAAAGAATTCTATTGCTTCATCCACACTCATCTCCAACACATCATAAATATTTTTATCATTACACTTTACATCAAGCACTTCTTCTTTAAACCGTTTGCCGCCGCATGATTCACAAACTAAATGCACATCGGCCAGAAATTGCATTTCTACAATTTGTTCACCTTCGCCTTTACAAGTATCACATCTTCCTCCATCTACATTAAAAGAAAAATGCTTTGGCATAAAACCTCTCATTTTACTTAATGGCAATTTTGCAAACAAATCTCTTATTTCATCATACGCTTTTATATAGGTAACCGGGTTACTTCTGGAAGATTTACCGATAGGATTCTGATCAACCATCTCTAATTGATGAATGGATTCAATATCGCCGGAAATTTGTTTATGATACCCTATTTTATCTCCAAACTCTCCTTTCAATTTTCGAAGTGCGGGGTAAAGAATCTGTTTTACCAATGTTGTTTTACCACTTCCACTTACTCCACTTACCACACAAAGAACATTTAATGGAAACTGAACAGTAATATTCTTTAAATTATTTTGCCTGGCACCTTCTACTGTTATTGATCGGTTCCACTTACGAACGGATTTTGGCGGATCAATAGTTAATGTTCCGTTTAAATATTTACCTGTCAAGCTCATTGGGTTTGAAATGATATCGTCATAATCACCTTCCGCCACTACTTCACCTCCAAGGTGAGAAGCATAAGGCCCCATATCAATGATATGATCGGCTTCCCGCATCATCATTTCATCATGCTCTACAACAATTACAGTATTACCAAGGTCTCTTAACTCTTTCAACACTTTTATCAGATTAACGGTATCTCTGGAATGAAGTCCGATGGATGGCTCATCCAATATATACAATGAGTTAGTGAGGTTACTACCAAGACTTCTGGTTAATTGTATCCGCTGACTTTCCCCTCCGCTTAAAGAATTAGCCAGCCTGCTTAAGGTTAAGTATCCTAAACCAACTTTAATTAAAGTGTCCAGCCTGTTATGCAATTCAAGTAAAATTCTTTTTGCTACTTCTTTATCATGCTGACTTAATTTTTTTTCCAATTTATCAAACCAGATTTTTAAATCCTTTACGGGCATTACACCTATCTCCCCAATATTTTTCTCATTCACTTGCACATATAATGCTTCGGACCTTAACCGATAACCATTACAATCCGGGCAATCCGTTCTGCCTCTATATCGGCTCAACAATACTCTGTATTGCACTTTATACAATTGAGATTCTACATCTTTAAAAAAATCATTGATACCCATCACACCATCACTGCCTTCCCACAATTGTTTGATCTGTTTATCCGTAAGATCAGCAATGGGTTTGTGTACAGGAAAATTGAATTGCTTTGCACCTTTTATAAAATTCTGACGCCACCAATCGAGTTTCTCCCCTTTCCAGGGTGCAACTGCACCTTCATAAACACTTATTCGTCTATCTGGAATCACCAGATCGGGGTCAATACCAAGTACCTGAGAAAATCCTTCGCAGGTAGGACAGGCACCAAATGGATTATTAAATGAAAACAAATTGGGAACCGGTTCTTCAAACTGCATCCCATCCATTTCAAACCGGTTATTGAAATGCAAAAGCTTTTGATTATTTACATCAATGTAAACATCACCTTCTCCTTCATAAAAAGCAGTACCAATTGAATCTGCTATGCGGTGTTTATCATCATCATCAAAATCTTTTACCACAATTCTGTCGATAAGAATATGTGTGATTTTTTTTGCTTTCAATTCTTTATCAGATAATTCAATCAGTTCTTCAATCCGAAATACTTCCCCTTCTTTTTTAGACTTTATTTCCTTGCTATACACTCTTGAGAATCCTTTTTGCACCAGTATATTCAACTCCTCTTTCACATCCCTGTTTGCATGCTGTTTAAATGTAGCCAGTATAAAAACCTTATCTCCATTATTTAAATTGCTGATAGTATCTAATACATCTGTTACATCGTCTTTTTTCACTTCTTTTCCAGAAACGGGTGAAATCGTTTTTCCAATTCTTGCAAAAAGCAATCGCAGATAATCATAAATCTCCGTCATACTGCCTACTGTGCTACGAGGTGTTCTGGTAATTACTTTTTGTTCAATTGCAATGGCAGGACACAAACCTTTTATAAAATCTACATCCGGCTTATTCATTCTGTTTAAGAACTGCCGGGCATAAGCACTAAGACTCTCCGCATATCTACGCTGTCCTTCAGCATATAACGTATCGATAGTAAGCGAAGATTTCCCTGATCCGGAAACGCCGGTTACTACAATCAATTTATTTCTTGGAATTTCTACAGATACATTTTTTAAATTATGCACTCTGGCACCCTTTATAAAGATGTTATTTGCAGAAAATACGGTATTAGATTTGGAGGGGTTCTTCCCTTTTATTGTTTTTTCCATTTTAGCTGAGATCGAGATAAAGCCTTGACTGGCTTGATTTGCATCCTATTCTTAACATTTTATTAGGATACATTACTACAATTTGCCTTTACAAATGTTTGGCAATTTAATGAAATAGCCTATTTTTAGTTTCCAATTAATCCAAAAAATGAAAAACAAAAACTTATATAGCCTATAGCACAAACTTCTACTCGATTTTTTATCATTTATTTATTGAAACCATTATCCATTTGAAATGTATCTGTATGAAAACAGGTGCAGCAACCTAAACTGTAGAAGTTATGAAAGCACTATCTAAAAAAACTGATCATGAATTAATCCATCTGTTTACAGATGGTAATGTAGATGCGTTGGAAGCACTCATCCTTCGTCATAAGGATAAGCTTTATACATCTATTCTATTTCTGGTAAAAGACAAATACCTTGCCGAAGACATCTTTCAGGATACTTTTATCCGTATCATCGATACGATGCGGGGTGGTCGTTATTCCGAAGAAGGTAAGTTTCTTCCCTGGGCCATGCGTATTGCACACAATTTATGTGTAGATCATTTCAGAAAAGTAAAACGTACGCCTGTTATCCGTACCGGCGAAGACAAAGATATTTTTGAAGTACTGAATTTTTCTGAAGACAATGCTGAAACCGTAATGATCAAAAGACAAAGCCATGACAGAGTGAGGGATATGTTGCAAAGTTTACCTGAAGACCAGCGGGAAGTAATTATATTACGTCATTATGCAGATATGAGTTTTAAAGAAATTGCTGCCGCTACTGATTGTAGTATTAACACTGCTTTAGGACGTATGCGTTATGGATTGATTAATTTGCGCAAACTAATGACGCAAAAACAAATAGCTCTTTAAAAAAATAAAAATAACTGCTTCCTCTTTTTCTTCATTGATAAAAGAGAAAGATTTTGTCATTCTGTATCTCCACCCGGAGTTAAACAGGTTCTGATAAAAAGGAATTTAAGTTTGCTTGCCATACCGGAAGGTTGGTACAGAATGACACCAAATTGAAAAAAGCCTCCTGATAATACTCGGGAGGCTTTTTTTATTTTACTACCATAACTTCTTATTTCTTTATCGTCTTAAAAGCTTCTAAACCACATTCCAGCCATTTAATAAACTCATCAGGATTCGGCGTATAGAATTTTGTTTTGGTGAGAGCTACCTGATCAGGGCTTAGAATTGCATACTGTGGTTGAGAAGTAGCTCCAAAGTTCTCGATCTGGAAAGTTGACCACTTATCACCTACGGAGACAATTGATTTATCAGTTCCATTTGCTAACTTTTCAACCGTTTGTTCTGCTAAAGGAAGATTCTTTTTTTCATCTACATAAAGAGAGACAACAATGAATTCATTTCTCATCAGGCTATCCACTATAGCATCAGGCCACACTTTTTCTTCCATACGGCGGCAATTTACACAAGCCCAACCTGTAAAGTCGATTAATAAAGGTTTGTTTTGCTCTTTTGCTAGCTGTAATGCTCCAACATAATCATTGTGGATTGGGTCAAAAAGTCCAGTCTTACTTTTATCTACATTAAAGAGACTATAAGATTTTGGTGGTGGAAATCCACTTATCAAATCAAGATTCGCCGTTTTTGGACGAATGATTCCTGGAATCAAATAGACAGTAATCGCCGTAAAAAGTATAATAAATGCAATCCTTACAAAAGAGAATTTCTTTACCGGTGAACTATGACTGATTCTTAGTTTGCCTAATAAATATAAAACGGTCAATACACCAATTACTATCCACAAGCCAATAAACACTTCCCTTTTTAATAATCCCCATTGCTTTACCAGATCTGCATTGGAAAAGAATTTTACAGCTAAGGCAAGTTCGAGAAAACCAAGTACCACTTTTACATCCGTCATCCATCCACCAGATTTTGGTAATGATTGGAGCCAATTCGGAAACATTGCAAATAATGCGAACGGCAATCCCAGTGCAATCCCAAACCCAGCTGCACCAGCAGTGAGCGGCCAGGCTCCCTGATCTGCTACACCCACAAGTAAAGTCCCCAAAATAGGTCCGGTACAAGAAAATGAAACAATAGCTAATGTGGCGGCCATAAAGAAGATCCCACCAATATTTCCTAAACCGGACTTAGAATCCATTCTATTTGCAAGTCCTGCTGGTAATCCAATTTCAAATAAACCAAAAAAGGATAATGCAAAGAAAACGAACACGGCAAAAAAGAGCAGATTCAACCAAACATTGGTAGATATATTATTAAATATTTCAGGACTAATAGCTTTGCCCGCTACATGAAAAGGAACAGTAATTAAAATATAAATAAGAAAAATAAACAGCCCATAAAGCACAGCATTCGTTATTCCTTTTTTCCTATCGGTCGACTTTTTTGTGAAAAAAGTTACCGTAACAGGAATCATTGGAAACACACATGGAGTTAATAATGCTATTAAACCACCTAATAAACCCAATAAAAATATTGTAAGAATACTTTTATTCTTGGTACCATCATCGCCACAATTATTGGCCGGATTATTAATATCAATAGATGCTATTTTTATACTTGCAGCTTTTACACCTCCTTCCAGTTTTGTAACAACAGGAACCACAGTAGAAGGATAGAACTCATCATTCATTCCGTAGGTATAAAATAAAGTAGCCTGTAAATTTTCCGGCACAGTCCCTGTAATATTGATAATCGTTTTCCACTGAACAGTATTTTCAAGAACTTTCACTTTTGTATTTTCAAAGATGGAACTACTTATTTCTTTTGGTGTACCAACAATTGAAAAATCACCTTCTTGTACGATTGCTGAATCTGCAAATTGCAATTCAGTTGTTTTAATATCCAGCAATGTTTGATTGGGCGCATACACTTGCCATTTCCCTGTAATATTCCCAGTGAAGGTGAGCTCATATTTACCCTCATCAAGTTTTTTACTTTCAACTCGCCAATCTTTTATTGCGCCAACACTATCTTGTGCGAAACCGGAAAGTAAAAAAAAGAATACAAGGCCAATAGTGGCAATCAGTTGTTTTATGGTTTGCATATATTTCTTTTATAAAAAACAAACGAGTTCTTTTACAAGAACCCGTTATTTTAAAAAATTAATTCATTGATTATTTGATAGCAACGCTAAAGTTTACAGTTTTAGGAGGCAAGCATTTTTTATCATCACAAGTCTGGTACTCTACATTTCCAGAAAAATTAGTTTTCACATTTGCCTTTAATTTTACTTTCTGTACAAAAGTTACTGTTTTTGAATACTGGTTTGCAGATACTCCAAGTGTAGCATCTTTCATTACTTCCATTTTACCAATTTCCTGAATTTTTCCATCCAAAATAAAAAGCGGATTTGGATTAATTGTAAAGGCTGTTGGTATTGCTATTGCATCTTCTGGCTGTGCTTGTGAATATAAATGCCAGTTTGTAGCCATTGTAGCAGTCATTTTCACTTCATATGTTTTATCTGCAACTTTTTTTGCACTAAACGACCAAGAAACAGGATTAATTTGTGCCTTACAACTAACTGCCACAAAAACAAGTAAGGCTAATCCTAATATTTTATTCATTTTCTTCATTTTAATAATTTAAGCAAAAATCCTTCTTTTATATTATTAAAGTTGTTAAAATATTATAAAGAACAAATTTACAAGATGATTGAGTTATAAATTGTACCCAATATGACAAACTCTGCTTTTCTATTGACCAGATGCTTAATATTAGTGATAGGTTGCTGAAAACTATTCTATTTCACTAATTGAGCTGACATTAAGAGACTCTTTAATATTTCCTGACCATCAATATTGCCTAAAACAGGAGAACATGCTCTTTCCGGATGCGGCATCATACCAAAAACATTTCTTTCTGCATTACATATTCCAGCAATATTTCTTATAGAGCCGTTTGGATTTGCAGCTCTATTAACTTCTCCGTTTTCATTACAATAGTAATATAAAATCTGCCCATTATTTTGCAAAGTATCCAACGTATTTTCATCTGCATAATATCTTCCTTCACCATGAGCTACAGGAATTTTATAGGGCTTCCCAGTTTCGTTTGTTATAAAAACATTTTTACAAACAAATTGCTGGTGTTCATTTCTTAATAATCCTCCTGGTAATAATTGAGATTCGCATAAAATCTGAAATCCATTACAAACGCCAAATACTTTTCCTCCGGCATTGGCAAATTCTATAACACTTTGCATCATCGGGCTAAAACGAGCAATTGCACCACAACGTAAATAATCACCGTAAGAAAAACCACCTGGTAATATTATACAATCTTCCAGATTAAATTTACTCAAGTCTTTGTCTTTATGCCAAAGCATAGTTACATCCTGCTGAAGATCGTAATGCAAAGCATCGTACATATCTCTATCACAATTTGATCCGGGAAAAACAACTACGCCAAATTTCATATTGTATAATTTCTGATAATTAGGTGCGAAGATAAAAAATACAAGCCACCCTTTTTTCACTAATTACCAACCGGGGCCAAAATACTGATACCCAACAATAAATCCAATGGACATGCAAAATAATAAAAAGGGGAAAAGCCGGAATGGAGCTGACTGATAAGCTTTGGCATGAAAAGCAGCAAACGGAATTGCCACAATGACCCAGTTTTCCAATGAATCGCTGTTATTTACAAATGGAATGAATAATGACCCGACCAGATAAAGTAATAAAATACTCCATCCTTTTCTTACCTGAATCAACACTTTCCGTAAATTATCCTGAACATGATAACTGCCTATTAGAAATGGAACGATCAATAAAAAAGCACTGCCTGCAAGCCATGCTGATTGCTTTACATAAGGCAAACTAACCTCAAAATAAGGCCAGATATTACCCCAACTCCAATTATCATTAATAATTAAATACGCTGCATAAAAATAAAAAGGAGTAGTGAGCCCCACAATACAAAGCACCCACTCATTTAATCGAAAGGGCCTCATAATAGCCAAGGACAGAAGTATCCAAAGAATAAAAGTTATTGAAGGGAAAAATATGAATGTAGCAATACCTAAAGCCAGACCAATATTATAAATTGAGCTTTTCGCATTAGATTGATTATAGGTTTTAAAGAGGCTTGTTAACACCAACAGTAAAATTGTATTGACTATAAGTGGTGCTGAAAAAAGGTTCCATTCAGGAAATAATGATGTTATGAGTAAATAAGCCATTCCCGGAAAATAAGTGGCTTTATTCGTCATACGTTGCGAATTGATAAACCGGGTGATCATTATAGCCTGAAGGAATAATAAAGTAAAAGCAAGGAAGGAATAAAGAAACGGGTTAGCTGCACCGGATTTAGATAGAAACTCAAGTATCCATTTAAAAAAAACTCCATGTTCTTTTTGCAATACAGGAACATGTGGTTGAAGGAATAACGGCAGCTTTAATAATACTCCGAATACCAGCAACAGTATAATATTAACCGGACTCTTAGTTTTAAATATACCAATCACAGAAATGAAAGCCTTTTGAAACTTTAATTATAGTCAATTTTTGCAAAGCAAATATAGTTACGAAAAAAACAAGGAATAATCATTTGTTTTAAGCTCACTTGTTTTCCGTATTTGGGTAAAAATTCATATCCCCGTTCAAGATTTTTAAGTGTTGGGTTTCTGGTAATAGTTCCATCAGCTGTAAGACCATAATCATTTAACAGCTCGGTTCTCCTTTCTAATTGATTAAAAAGAAAATGAAGCTGATCGCCGGTATTCATCAATTGATATGTCACTTTATCATCAGATTCATCGTTAAATTGAGCTTTCACAATTACACTACTCCATTCTATCTCCCCTTTATTGTTAAAAGAAAGGATAGCTATATTATCTGAATGATAACGAACGGATTGGTTTGAGCCAGTTCTGTTATTCCACCAGGAATTTCTGTAGTAGGGTGATGTATACCAGTTATTAAAACTATTAAACGCATCATTTCCGTATAAGTAGTGCCAACGATTCGGGATATTATTAAAACGGGAGGTATTATAAAACGACTCACTTCCAATAATAAAGCCACCATCCCTTCTTGTAATAATATCCCGAATAAAGTAATCATTAAAGGCCACTTTTGTACTGGATTGTCCTTTTGCTTCTTTTTTTAACTCATCGCCAAATGCAATTGCATTTTCTATAATTGTAGCTTTATTGTCTTTATCCATTATGAAAAAGTAATACCCTTCAATATTACCTCTCTTTTCTTCCAAATAGAAAGACGTTAACAAATATCTTTTATTATAATTATCGATTTTAATGTTTATTTCATCCAACCATTTCCCTCCTAAATTCAAGTCCTTTTCAAAAAAAACATCTTCCATCGCATTTTTCATTACAAGTTGAGCTTTACTGATATTTTCATTACTACTTCTATAGAATTTGGCAAAAATGAGGTTCCCATCATTATCAAGATGATAATTACCAAGGTTATCTTTTCTTTCTTCCATAGGGACGAACATGACACTTCTTTTCATAAGATCAAGCTTATTATCAAATAAAAGTGTTGTCATTAAAAACATCTTTTTATTTCTGCTATTAATTTTAAAAACGATGACCTTGCTTTTGTCCTCGCTACTTAATACGGTATAGATTTTATTATTTGCCGCAAACCCAAGGTGAGTGGTATCCATTTCAATAACATCTCCAATTTTTCTACCCATGCCATCAATCTTAGAAGCCATACAGTAAACTACATTCTTCTTTTGGTATTGATATATCATATAGCAAAAATCCTGATAAGGAAAAAAATCAACATTGATCATCTTGTCATTATCAGGGACATAATCCTGATCTACATTAGCAATTTCTTTCATGTCATTATCGAGCACCGATATCCGGTTTTTGTTGCGAAGATTTTTATAGATAAGAAAATTACCGTTTATTTTTCCAGCTATTTCAAAGTTCATCCTCTTTGTGTCGTCTTTATCATAAGATGAATAAACAATTTTTTGAGCCGAAGTGAACTCCCCTATCGCTAAAACAAATAATAATAAAACAAATGACTTTATGGTCATAATAAACTGATTTTTTGCTGATTAAAGTTACAAGTTGCTTTTCAAAACCTCCGAGCTTTTTATTAGTGATACATTAAATCCAGGAATTACATGTAACAAATTTTAAAAAGAGAACCGATTGCCCGTACTACTTTTTTTGTACATTATTTAAAAGACAACAGTAAAGTTTAAAAAGTTGCCTTTGATAATTGTTTTTTGCCTATACCTTTGTAGTAATAATTAATTTGAAATTTAAAAAGATCTGTATCCGCCCTTGCTCCTGGTAAGGCGGCAAGTCAGGCATAAAGACC
>JAHEMM010000047.1 GCA_024643655.1 Chitinophagaceae bacterium
TTGGCCATTATTGCGAATTATAGAGGAGCAGAAGAAGCTAGTGTATATGATCAGATTAATTATCTCGGTTTCCCGTTCTCTGTTTCTGAAACTTTTCAGCAACGGAATACAAATTCTTCAATCGAACAATCATTGGGAAGGGTAGAGGAGATTCAAAACTTATGTATCAAAACAGGTAAGGAACTGGTGGTATATATTTCTATGGGTTTTGGAAATCCCTACGGTGATCTTTATGATGAGGATATAGTTTTTGAATGGGTGAACAGATTAGTGGCTATGGATATTGGAATCATTTCATTGGCGGATACGGTTGGATTGGCAACTCCTGAACAGGTATATGATGTTAGCAGCTATTTAATAGAATCATTACCCGGAACAGAAATAGGCGTTCACTTACATTCTACTCCGAAAAACTGGGAAGAAAAATTAGCAGCAGCTATAAAAGCAGGTTGTAAACGTTTTGATGGTGCATTAAAAGGAATTGGTGGTTGCCCGATGGCCGATGATGCATTGGTTGGAAATATGAATAGTGAGTTGATGATTCAATATTTTCAGGAACAAAGCCAATTACAAGATTTAAATACAGCAGCATTAATAGAAAGCATTCAATTAGCTGAACGAATCTTTATTTAAATTTACAGATGGACTTACTGATGAAAATAGACATAAAGAAATTGGAATCTCCGGTTTCTTATGGCGATAAAATTATGCTCATTGGCTCTTGCTTTACGGAGCATATTGGAAATGCACTGGCTGATTCAAAATTTTCTGTGCTTCAGAATCCTAATGGAATACTTTTTGGACCTGATAGCGTTTGCAAAAGCCTGCTATCTTATATTGAGAATAAACAATATTCTAAGAAAGATTTATTTCAGTTAAATGAGATTTGGAATAGCTGGAATCATCATAGCCGATTTTCGAATATTGATGCAAATGAAGCCATTCGTATTATAAATGAATCGCAGCAACAGGCGCATGAGTTCTTAAAAAATGCAGATTGGTTGATCATTACATTGGGTTCTTCTTTTACTTACAGGTTAACACATCATGCCGATATTGCTTCTGAATCAATCAGCAACGGTGTTGCTAATTGCCACAGGGCACCTGCTAATTGGTTTGAAAAAGATATGTTTACGATTGAAGAGACTAATTTAATGTTTGAGAATTGCATAAAACAATTAAAAGCATTTAATCCTAAACTAAAATTCATTTTAACAGTAAGTCCGGTAAGACATATTAGAGATGGGGTAGTGGAGAACAACCGCAGTAAAGCAAGATTGATTGAAGCGGTTCATTATTTAGTTTCAAAATTTGATTCAGTATATTATTTTCCTGCTTACGAATTATTGATTGATGTGCTACGGGATTATCGTTTTTATGATATTGACTTAGTCCATCCTAACTATCCAGCAACTGAATTTGTATTAGAAAAATTTGCTGAGAATTGTATTGATGAGAAATCCAGGTATCTAATGGAAGAGATTAGAAAAATAGTAATTGCCAGAAAACACAAGGCCTTTCAACCCGCAACAAAAGCGCATCAGCAATTTTTAAGTACTCATTTTGAAAAAGTGAAAGAACTGCAATTGAAATATTCTTTTCTTGATTTGAAAGAGGAGTTGATTTATTTTTCCCAAACCTGATTAATAATCTATCAATTTGTTTTGATTTTTTAGGAATTCTTCCAATCGTTTTAAAAGTGTCAATTGATTTTTTGCTCTATTAAAATTTTGTTCAGCATAATCAATTTGGTAATAAATATCGCCATTCAGAAAATCTGTTATAAAACGAAGTGCCTGCATATAGATCATTAACAATCCGGCATAATGAATATGTTTTTTTTCGGCGTTGGATAATTTATTGCCAAACTCTTCTAGATAGCCAGTTACTATTGCTTCATAAAAATCTTTTCGAATTTCAATATGTGCAAAATCGGTACTATTCTCATCCTTGTTGCCAGTCATTGTACGAATCATATCACCAATATCTGAGAAAAAATACCCCGGCATTACGGTGTCAAAATCTACTGGACATACAACTTCATTTGTCTTTTTATCAAATAAAACATTGGCAATTTTTGCATCATGGTGCATCACTCTTTTACGAAATTGATCTGACTTAGTCAGGGATTCATAAAAAAGTTTATAACGTTCCCTGCTTTTCAATTCCTGAATAATGGATAATGCGTTTACCATTCTATCAGATAAGGTACTATTTCTTAAAGCTTCTTCAAATTGATAGTACCGGAAGCTAAGGTTATGAAAATTGGGTATTACTTCATTGAGCAGTCCTACCTTAAAGTCAATAAAAGATTTAGTAAAACTGGCAAATGTTTTAGCGGTTGTTTTTGCCTGATCAGGTGTTTCGGCAATACTATACATTTTTGTATTTTCAATATATTCAAATGCCCGCCAGTAATCACCGATTTTATCAATAAACAATGTTTTGTTTCTGTCCCATTCCTTTGGTGCTGGTAAACGTACTTTAGTGATATTCGATTCAGCATATTCCCAGATATGCATATAATTTTTCTGTACAAAATCTGGGTTAGTAAATACCAATTTATTTATTTTTTGCAGAAAGAAAGTTGGTTGTAATTGACTGCAAATTTTAAATGAGGTATTAATCAAACCACCCCCAAGTTTTTCAATTTTTAAATCACCTGCTATAGGGTCGGGAAGATCAGGTTGGTAAGTAGTAAAAGCTTTTAAAACTTCTGGTGGAATTTCATTCAACATTATTTTCCTAAATATTTTCACCGTTAATGAATTCTGTCGCCTCGTACTTCCAGATTTTTTATAATATTCGCTTCAAAGTCAAGCCACTCTTTCCAGCGTTTGCGAACTTTTTCTTTGTCAATATATGTTTCAGCTAATTCGATGAATAATGTATAATGCCCTGCTTCGCTTTCCATAAAACGGCGATAAAACTTTTGCATATAGGCATCATTCAATCCTTCACTTAGTCTTTTAAAACGTTCACAGCTTCTTGCTTCTATTAAGGCCATTGTTAATAATTGATCTAACAATCTATCTTCAATATGCCCGCCTTTTTTTTGAAACTCAATTAACGCATTTACGTAATGGTCTTTCCGTTGTTTCCCCAGTTTCAAATTTCTTTTTTGAATCTCAGCCAAAACTAATCTGAAATGGCCCCATTCCTCTGTAACGATAGGTGATAGTTCATCAACCAACTTTTCTCTGTCGCTATACCTTTGAATAAGGGAAATGCAGGTATTTGCCGCTTTTTGTTCACACCAGGCATGGTCTGTAAGTATTTCGCTAAGTGATATTTCGGCCAAATCAACCCACCTGGGATCCGTGGGTAATTGTAGTCCAAGTATGTTTTTGGTATCTTGAGAAAGTTCCATCAATCAAAATTATAGTTAAACGTTGAAAATCAATGAAAATGGAAAGAAATAGCTGTAAAAAAAGCATGAAAAGCTTTTGCTGATATTAATAACTATCTTACCTTTGCCGCCTTAATAACAGATGAAAAAACTGGATGCAATTTAAAAATTAAAAAGATGCCTTTAACTAAAGAAAAAAAAGAAACAGTAATTAAAGAATTCGGCGGTTCTGAAAAGAACACTGGTTCTACTGAAGCACAAGTTGCTTTGTTAACTGAAAGAATCAGCTTAATCAGCTCACATTTGAAATCTAACAAAAAAGATTTCTCTACACAACGTGGTTTAATGAAGTTAGTTGGTGAAAGAAAAAGTTTACTACTTTATTTACAAAAGACGAACCTGACTGGTTACCGTGCTTTGATTGAGAAACTTGGATTAAGAAAATAAGTTCCCAGACCCGTAAGGGAATTGGGAAAAGTTAATAACTCCAACGTTTCTATACGAATTACGAAACTTAAGATTTTATATATGCTATTCCCAACTTCTACTTGATGTTGGGAATAACTGTTTTCAGACGATAGCATTTTGAAACTCTTTAATCGTTTTCAAAGTGCTGAATAAAAAATCAAAAGTATAAAATTGCTTCGCAAAGGATGGTATTAACTGCTCTTTAGTAGGACAAATACTACTTATACGAAGCTTCGGATGACAAGAAAAAATTATTTACAATCAGTTTTGGTAAGATTAGATCAAACCACAAACTTCAAACATTAAATTATGTTGACACAACCATTACAATCAAAATTTACTATAAGAGATGGTCAGGAAGTGATCATTGAAACTGGCCGTTTGGCTCGTCAGGCAGATGGGTCAGTAACTGTACGCCAGGGCAATTGCGTTATACTTGCAACAGTAGTTGCCAATAAAGAACCAAAAGAAGGACAAAGCTTTTTTCCATTGTCTGTAGACTATCAGGAAAAATTTGCATCTGCAGGTCGTATCCCAGGTTCCTTCTTTAAAAGAGAAGCCAGACTTAATGATTATGAAATTCTTACCTCAAGATTAATAGACAGAGCTCTTCGTCCGTTGTTTCCAGAAGATTATATGTGTGATGTACAGGTACTCGTATCACTTATTAGTAGTGACCCTGAAATTATGCCTGATGCACTTGCATGTTTAGCCGCTTCTTCTGCCTTGGCCGTTTCAGATATACCAATCCAGGAAATTATTTCGGAAGTTAGAATAGCCAGAATTGATGGTGAGTTTGTAATTCACCCAACAAGGTCTGAAATTGCTAAAGCTGACCTAAACTTCATCATTGCTGCTACTGATAAGAACATTATGATGGTGGAAGGTGAGGCACAAGAGTGTTCAGAAGAAGATCTTGTAAAAGTGATTGAACTAGGACATGAGGCAGTTAAAGTACAAGTAAAAGCTCAGGAAGAGTTAAGGGCTTTGAAAGGAATAACTGCAAAAAGAGAATATACTAAGCCCGAGCATAACGAAGAAGTAAGACAGAAAGTAGCTGCGTTTGCAAAAACAAAAGTTTATGAAGTAGCAAAAGGTGCATTAGCAAAGCATGATCGTTCTGATAAATTCAAAGCGATTGGCGAAGAATTAATGGACCATTTAAAAGCAGAATATAATGTAGCTGAAGGTGAAAGCCTGGCTGACGATATCAAGAAATGGGCAAAAATTTATTATTCCGATTTACAATATGATGTGATAAGGGATATGATTTTGAATGATAAAGTTCGTTTGGATGGACGTAAGCTGGATGAAGTTCGTGGATTAAATATGGAGGTAGATGTGTTGCCTTCACCACACGGTGCGGCTTTGTTTACAAGAGGTGAAACACAATCACTTACAACAGTCACTTTGGGAACTCCTTTAGATTCAACTTTACTTGAAAGTGCTGCTGTTTCTGACTATTCTAAATTTTATTTACATTATAACTTCCCTCCATTCTCAACTGGTGAAGTGAAAATGATGAGAGGTGTTGGTCGTCGTGAGGTAGGACATGGTAACCTTGCTATGCGTTCTTTAAAGCAAATGATGCCGGGTGGAGATTTTCCATATACCGTTCGTGTAGTGAGTGATATTCTTGAATCAAATGGTTCATCATCAATGGCAACTGTTTGTGCAGGTTCATTAGCATTGATGGATGCCGGAATTGCAATACCTAAGCATGTATCTGGTGTAGCAATGGGATTGATAAGCAAAGGTGATCAATTTGCTGTTTTGACTGATATCTTAGGAGATGAAGATCATTTAGGTGATATGGATTTCAAAGTAACTGGGACAAGAGATGGTATTTGTGGTGTACAAATGGATATAAAAGTTGATGGATTAAGCATGGATGTTATGCGCAAAGCTTTGTCACAAGCTAAAGAAGGACGTTTACATATTCTTGATGCGATGTATGCAACAATCCCAGAAGCAAGAAATGATGTGAAGCCGCATGCACCAAGAATGGTGAAGTTATTTATTGACAAAGAATTTATTGGTGCTGTAATCGGGCCAGGTGGTAAAGTAATACAGGAAATTCAAAGGGAAACATCCACTACTGTTAATCTGGAAGAGAAAAACAATATGGGTGAGATCAGCATTTTTGGAACCGAAAAAGAAGGAGTAGACAAAGCAGTTTCCTGGATCAAAGGAATTACAGCAGTGCCTTCAGTTGGTGACGTTTATGAAGCAGTAGTAAAATCAATAATGCCATTTGGTGCATTCGTAGAATTTATGCCAGGTAAGCAAGGGTTAGTTCATATCAGTGAAATTAGCTGGAAGCGATTGGAAACACTGGAAGGAATTGTAAGAGAAGGAGATTTGATGAAAGTTAAATTAATTGGTACAGACCCTAAGTCAGGTAAATTTAAATTGTCAAGAAAGATCTTGATACCAAAGCCAGATGCTCAAGGTCAGCCGAGCCAAGGAGAAAATAACTAAATCCTATATGGAAATTTAGATTAGATAATTTAATAGCCCTAATTGTAGGGCTATTTTTTTGGGTGAAAAATCAGACGAAAAACACATTTCTTATTTAGATTTATTATGTGATTGTTCGTAGCTTATTTATTTTTCTTTTAATAATGTTTATATGGCAAATTATATACAAATTGAATTTTCTAACATATCCACTGAACAATCAGATATTCTATTGGCACAATTATCTGAAATAGGCTTTGATGGTTTTGAAGAAGAAGACAACAGGCTTAAAGCTTTTATCCCTTCAGCAAATTTTAATGAAGAACTATTCAATACTATAGTTATAGAAAACAAAATAACATTTACAAAATCTTTAATAGAAGAAAGAAACTGGAATGCATTCTGGGAGTCAAATTTTGAACCGGTTATAGTAAATGATTTTGTTGCTATCAGAGCAGAATTTCATCAATCGATAGCAGGAGTAAAGCATGAAATTCTTATTACACCAAAGATGAGTTTTGGGACAGGTCATCATGCCACTACATATATGATGATTGAACAAATGAGCAGCATCAATTTTTTAAATAAAAATGTTTTTGATTTTGGAACCGGCACAGGTGTCTTAGCCATTTTAGCTGAAAAATTAGGGGCAAAGAAAATTGTTGCCGTAGATAATGATGATTGGAGTATCGAAAACTCAAAAGAAAATATTGGTAAGAACAATTGCAAACAAGTGGTATTACAAAAAGCAGAAAATGCAGGAGTTGGGAATAAATATGATATCATTCTTGCAAATATTAATAAGAATGTAATTCTTGAGAATTTATCAAATCTTACTCAGCAATTATCAACTAACGGCATGTTGTTAATAAGCGGCCTGCTAACTACTGATGAAACAGATATTCTATTCTCCACAAATAAACTTAAGCTAATTCTAAAAGAGAAATCGGAGAGAAACAATTGGATCGCCTTATTGTTTACCCTTTAAAAGTAGTTATCCACATAATAATATAGCCTCGCAACTTTTATTTTTTTCGTATTTTTGTATTTCCTGTTAAGGCAATTATGAACGAACTTTTATTAATAATTCTGGCTTACCTAATTGGTAGTATTCCATCTTCAGTATGGGTAAGTAAGCATTTTTTTAATATTGATATCCGTGACTATGGTAGTGGGAATGCAGGTGCAACAAATACGTACAGGGTTCTTGGCCCAAAATGGGGAACTGTAGTTATGTTGGCAGATATGATAAAAGGAGTAGTAGCTGTTAAATTAGCTTTATTGCTTCCTGAGTATGCTGATAGTGAAGTCAATCTTCAAAATTTACAAACACTTTTGGGGCTTGCTGCTGTTATTGGACATATTTTTCCAATTTGGGCAGATTTCAGAGGAGGAAAAGGGGTTGCTACTTTATTTGGGTTGGTCTTAGGTATCTCACCATGGACGGCTATTAGTTGTGTAGGAATTTTTACTTTAGTGCTTTATCTAACCCGGTTCGTTTCGCTAAGTTCAATTTTGGCTAGCATTGCTTTTCCGATTTTTATCCTTGTAATTTTTAATGTTGATAATCCCGCTTATCGGGTTTTCGCAATTGCTGTAGCCTTAATGGTATTATTGACACATCAAAAGAATATCGGACGCTTATTAAAAGGGAATGAAAGTAAAGTTCCTATTTTAAAAAATCGTGATAGAAAGAAGCAACGCCGTCGTGATGCCCGTTTGGATGAATAAGTATGGTATACTTTTTGAAATTACCAATCAATAAACAATAATAAATAAAAAAGCTACTATAAAGTAGCTTAATAAAACTTCATTCTACCAACCTGAAAGGTTGTTTGTTCGTCATTTTAAAAATTTCATGAAAATGTTACAAAAAATTACTACTTTATTTATTGCCTGTTCACTGCTTGTTGCTTGCTCAAAAAATGCATTGACTGGAAAAAAGCAGCTTACCTTGTTGCCAGAATCTGAATTACAAACTATGGCTATTGGAGAATATCAAAATTTCCTTTCAACTAATAAGGTAGTTGCAACATCCAGTAAAAATAAGGATGCTGTGATGGTTAACCGAGTAGGTAATCGTATTGTAAAGGCAGTTCAGGAATTTTATGCTCAAAAAGGATTGACGGAGAAATTAAAAGGTTTTAATTGGGAAGTAAATCTTGTTGAAGACAAAGCTGTTAACGCCTGGTGTATGCCTGGCGGAAAGATTGTTGTATTCACAGGCTTATTACCAATAACACAGAATGAAGCTGCTTTGGCAGCTGTAATGGGGCATGAAGTATCCCATGCTTTATTACAACATGGAAACCAACGTATGAGTCAGGGCTTATTAGCACAGGTTGGTCAGGTTGCTTTAGCGGTTGCCGTTGCAAACAAGCCACAGGAAACGCAAAGTTTGTTTTTAGGTGCTTATGGTGCAGGAGCTCAGATAGGCGTTTTGTTACCTTTTTCCAGAAAACATGAGTTGGAAGCTGATCGTTATGGTTTAATCTGGACTGCAATGGCTGGTTATAATCCTGAAGAGGCAGTTTATTTATGGGAAAGAATGGAAAAAGCTTCTGATGGCCAGAAACCTCCAGAATTTCTGAGTACGCACCCAACTGAAGGAAGACGTATAGAGCAAATAAAACAATATTTGCCAGAAGCAATGAAATATTACAAACCAGTAAGTAATTAAGCATAGAATTTAATAAAATCCCTTTCCGTTTAAGGCTGAAAGGGATTTTTATTTGAGTTAAAGTTTTAAATGCGCATATTTTTTATTAACTTTGCAGTCCCTTCAATGAAAACTCTGTTAATAACCACCCACCGGAAATTAGCAGAAACCTTAAAAATTTCTTCCAAGTATGTTACAAAACGTTTGTGAAAAGTTACAACTGGCAGATGAAAAGAATTTATTAATTCAGGGTTTGCCATCCTCTATCGAGAAACAATTCAGTAAGTTGTCATTTGCCAAAAACATGACTCCGCTTTTAAGAAACCGGAAGCTAGATTTTGCGTTGGTATTTGCAGTAAGCGAAAATCAATTGAATGGCATTTTGAAAGATGTAATGCCCTCGTTAAAAGATGGTTCAAAATTCTGGGTGGCTTATCCCAAAACCACTTCAAAGATTGTTACTAACCTCAACCGCGAAAGTAGCTGGAACCGATTAACCGGTGAAGGATATGAAAGCATAGAAAGGGTAGAACTTGATCATGTTTGGAGTGCTTTACGCTTTGAAAAAGGCGACTTGCAAAGAGGTGAAGAAGTACCTCATGCTAGAAAAAGGGAAACAGCTTCCATTGCTGAATAATTGCTGGTTATAGACGAAAAGTATTTTAGGTTTGTTGCGAAAGCTTCAAACCTTTTTTATTTTGATGCATCTCCTTACAAAGCAAAAAATCAAAATCATGACTTATTTGAATGTGGAAATAAAAGCAATTTGTACAAAAGCAGATACTATAAGAAAGTATCTTTTATCAAAAAATGCAAATTTTAAAGGGGTAGACGAACAAACAGATACCTATTTTAATGTCACAAATGGTAGATTGAAATTAAGGGAAGGAAATATTGAGAACAACCTTATTTCCTATACAAGAAAGGATCAGGCAGGTCCCAAAAATTCTCATTTTAAATTAGTAAAAGTAGAAGATGCAATTGGTTTGAAGGAAGCTCTAACCGATTCGCTTGGAGTAAAAGTAATCGTGTATAAAAAAAGAGAAATCTATTATATTGAAAATGTGAAATTTCATTTGGATGAGGTTCCAGGGCTTGGTACTTTTTTAGAAATAGAAGCAGGTAATATTTTGGCAGATTTATCGCAGGAAGAACTAAAGAATCAATGTGATTTCTATTTGAAAAAGTTTGCTATTAAAGAAGAAGATTTGATTGATATGTCATATAGTGATATGCTGTTGAGCAATTCTATTTCAGAATAACAGCTCCCATTTTCTTAGTAAGTGCCATTTCCATTTGCTTCAAATGTTCATGAGTTTGGTGAAGCATATTGAATTCTTCTTCGGTATGTGGTTTTTCCAAATCCAACTGATTTTCGAGCAGCATCCTTTTAATTTTTCTTAATTTAAGATACGTTACAGCAGATTCTACACCTTCATTACTTTTGTCTTCTCCCATTTTTAAAAAGGCCATCAATTCCGATTCGTTTTCTTTAGCTATTGTTTTGATGAAGTCCTCGTAAGATTGAGTAAACAAACTTTTTTGATAACCAGTAGACTGACTGAATTCTTTTTTCCAATGTTCACTTTCTTCAAATGGAAAATTCAACAAAGAAACGGCCAATGTGCTTAGCTTGGTATCTGAATGATAAACAAAATAATTTCTATTTATATCGGAAGGATTTTTTTGTAATTCTTCTCTAAATATTCTGATTAATCGAAGTACATCTGCATTGTCTATCAGCGTTTCATCTACCATCTCGTCAAAAATATATTCCGCTACAATCCTTTCATCATCCCATCTGTTTTTGCCATATTCTAAAAGTATTCTTGCTACTTCTCTTTCTTGCAGATCATCCTTGAATAATAAATTGAAAGTAGCATCATCATAGCCTGTTTCTTCAGCCTGCTTAGCATTTTCTTCTAATTGCTTAGCGTCTTCAAAAGGTTTTTTTCTTTCCTGGACTGTAATCTTATCTCTAATAAATTTATTGACGAGGGCATGCAAACCACTCTCTTCAATTTTCAGAATTTCTGAGCATTGCTTTATATAATCTTGTTGCTTTGTAAAATCTTCAACCTTATTGATTTTAGAAATTGTTTCTGCCATCCGGTTTATAACTTCCGATTTTTTTACGGTATCATTACCGGCATCTTTTAGTGCAACTTCTAGTTGAAATAGAATGAAGTCTTTTTTGTTTTGTTGAATAAACGAAGTGAAAGAACCTGCTCCAACTTTATTTACATAACTATCTGGGTCTTCCTTATCAGGAATTAATACCAGTTTTACATTTAGTCCTTCTTCTAATGCCAGGTCAAGTCCTCTTAAGGCTGCCTTTACACCTGCTGAATCACCATCATATATGATGGTAAGATTATTACTATACTTTCGAATTAGGCGTAGTTGATCTGGCGTTAAAGAAGTTCCACCAGATGCTACAACATTTTCTATGCCAGCTTGATGAAGCGATACAACATCAGTATAACCTTCAACTAATAAACATTCATCAGCTTTATCGATTGCCTGACGGGCAAAATAAGACCCATATAATAATTTACTTTTAACGTAAATTTCATTTTCGGGTGTATTTATATATTTTGGAGCTTTATCATTACTTTTTATAATTCTGGCACCAAAGCCCAGCACTTTGCCACTATGATTGTGAATGGGGAAAATTATTCTACCCCTGTAATTGTCCATCAATTGGTCGTTGCGGTTAGCAACTAACCCAGTTTTGACAAGTAGTTCAGTATTATATTGATTGGCAATTGCTTTTTTTGTAAAAGCATCTCTTTGTTCTGGTGAGTATCCAAGCTGAAACTTTTTGATGATATCTTCCCGGAATCCTCTTTCTTTAAAATATGTCAACCCGATATCCTGACCTTCTTCAGTCTCGAACAATTGAGTAGAAAAAAATTGCTGAGCAAATGCATTGATTATAAATAAACTATCTGCTGCTAACTGAGTTTGCTTTTGTTCATCCGTTTGAAAAGTCTCCTCTATTTCTACTCCATACTTATTGGCCAGCCATTTTAATGCTTCTACATAACTGTATTTTTCATGCTCCATGATAAAGCTGATGGAGTTTCCACTTCTGCCACAGCCAAAACACTTATACAATTCTTTACTTGGTGAAACAGTAAAAGAAGGTGTCTTTTCATTATGAAAAGGGCAAAGGCCAAGAAAATTACTACCCCTTTTTTTGAGTTTCACAAAACCACCAATAGTATCGATGATATCGAGACGGCCAAGTATTTGTTGTATGGTTTGTTGAGAGATCAAATTCCAAACTTTAGGGACGGCAAGTTATTGAATTACTCACGGGTAAAAAAGCCAGATATTTAACCAAGAATATTCAATTTTCAATTAATTGTTTGTGTTGGTCTATTTTTGCAACCTTCATGGATACAAGTTTAAACAAATATATCAGTGATACAGGGTTTTGTTCTCGTAGGGAAGCAGATAAATATATTGAACAAATGCGGGTTACTATCAACGGCAAAGAAGCCTCAAAAGGTAATCGGGTAAAACCCGGTGATGTGGTAATGGTAGATTGGGAACCTATCAGGAAAAAAGTAGAAACAGTTTATATCGCATTGAATAAGCCTAAAGGAGTTACTTGTACTACAGATTTAAAAGACAAAACGAATATTATACATTTTGTAAATTATAAGGCAAGAATCTTTCCAATCGGACGATTAGATAAAAGGAGTGAAGGGCTTATCTTTCTTACCAATGATGGTGATATTGTAAACAAAATTCTTAGAGCAGGGAATCAACATGAAAAAGAATACATTGTTGCTGTTGATAAGCCTGTTAATAATGAGTTTATAGATAAAATGAAAAATGGAGTACGAATTCAAAAAGATGTCACAAAAACTTGTTACGTAAAGCAGCTAGGTCCGAAACTTTTCAAAATTATATTAACACAAGGCCTCAATCGTCAAATACGTAGAATGTGTGAAGCATTAGGGTATAATGTAGAAAGTCTGAAGCGAACCCGAATTATGAATATTTCATTGGGAAATTTGTCTTTAGGTAAATGGCGGTATTTTACGCCATTAGAAATAGAGACTATTAATTTGATGTTGAAAAACTCAAGTAAAACTGCTGATGGTAGTGATGGGATGGATGAGTAATTAGAAATTGTTTAAAAAAATTTAAATATAGAAGGTTACTTTTCTTCTTTTTGTGTATCAAGAGCAAGCTATACCGTTTTTGCTATTTTTGCCAAAAACAAACGATTACTTGTCTTTTTTTCATCTCTTTAAATAGTATAAAAATTTATGAAGACAAAAGTTCCATTTAAGTTATCTGCCGAAAGAGTTGGTAGTGCAACAGAAGGTCTATTACTGGGCGAATTCAATGATTGGGATCAATCTAAAGGAACCATTTTAAAAAAACAAAAAGATGGTTCATTAAAATGCATTGTTAGTTTAGAATCTGAAAAAACGTATCAATACCGTTATTTACTAAATGATGGAAGATGGGTAAATGATGAGAATGCAGAAACATTTGTATTTGCAGAAGGTTTTGGTGTTGAAAACTGTGTGATTACTGTGCCAGTTGCTCAGCCCAAAGCTCCGGCTGTAAAAAAAGTGGCAGAAAAGAAGCCTGTTACTAAAGCAATAATTCCAGACGATCTTAGTAAGATTGAAGGAATCGGTAAGAAAATCAAAGAATTATTAGTTGCTGAAAATATTGTGACTTACGCACAATTATCGAATCAAACAGCAAAAAAACTAAAATCAATTCTGGAAGCTGCAGGGAATAGATTTTCTATGCATAACCCAACTTCATGGCCAAAGCAAGCTAAGTTGGCTGCTGCTGAAAAATGGGAAGAATTGAAGTCATTACAAAAGGAATTAAAAGGAGGGAAGTAATCCCTTGCTTTTTTACATTTGTGGAGAGAATGATTTGTTTTACAATAATCGTTCTCTCTTTTTTTTAAACAAATTTATATAAGTCTGCTTATGATTTATTGCTGAAAATTAAAAGTTGTGCAATCTTAATTTAGTTTTCAATATTGTGTTGGCTGAGATTGAGCTCTTTCGAATTGGCATTTTCTTTTTTAAAGTCTTTGTAAGATTGATAAATTGATAGAGGAAAAAATAAAATAAAACAGGAAACTGGAAATAGAAACCAAAAATAATTAAAGTCTTCGAATGGAAAAGAAATGAAGATTTTGGCTAATGGCAAAAGAAGTAATAGGTATGCAATAAGTTCTATTATTAATATAGTTTTTGATTTCTTCTTAAATGAAATTATAAGCAATGTTATTAGTGCTAAATCAGCGATGCCAATAAATAATCTGATTGAAGCTTCCGACTCAAATAAACCAAATAGTAATAGCATACCAAATGGCAAAGGAATAATAGATCCTTTAAGAAAAATTAGAAAGTAAGCTAAGATTGCTAAAGTTCTCATTCTTGTAAAATTACATTGAATTCAATTATAGCTTGAAGAGATAGTTGTTTATTATAAATGAAGTTGTAGTATACCTGTCTTATAAATAAATTTATTCATTATTTAGTCAAGCAAATAAAGGGTTCATTTTTGTTCAAATTATAAAAAACAGGTGGAGCTTATTTTCTTAGACAGTATCAAATCTAAGACTCACCAAATTTCATTACTTTTGCAGCCATGACAATCGAAAAATTGAATGATATGCGGTCCCGCATTGCCGGGGTAAGGAGGTTTCTTTGACGTCGAGAACCGACGATATAAAATCAATGAAGACAAGCAGCTTTCATTAAGTCCCGGTTTTTGGGATGACAATAAAAGAGCGACCGAAATTCTTAAAAATATTAAACTGAACGAGTATTGGGTGGACCTCTATGAGGCTGCCGAAAGCTCTGTTGAAGATTTTGCTGTATTATTTGAATTCTGGAAATCAGGAGATGCAACAGAAGAAGAAACACAAACAGCTTATGAATCAGCCATTACAGCATTGGATGATGCTGAATTTAAAGCTACCTTAAATGAGCCTGAAGATGAGCTACCTGCAGTATTACAGATTAACTCTGGTGCAGGAGGAACAGAAAGCCAGGATTGGGCAGAAATGCTTGCCCGTATGTACCGGATGTATGGTGAAAAACAAGGCTGGAAAGTAACTGAGTTAGACTGGCAATGGGGTGATGGTGCAGGAATTAAAACTGCAACACTTCAGTTTGATGGACCATTTGCTTATGGGTTTTTAAAAGCGGAGAATGGTGTACATCGTCTTGTTCGTATTTCACCATTTGATAGCAATGCCAGAAGACATACATCCTTTGTTTCAGTATATGCTTATCCTTTGGTGGATGATACGATTGAGATAGAAATAAAACCAGCGGATGTAAAAATGGAAACAAGCCGTAGTGGTGGTGCTGGAGGGCAGAATGTAAATAAAGTGGAAACCAAAGTACAATTGACGCATATACCAACAGGTATAGTGGTCGTTTGCCAGCAGGACAGAAGCCAACTTGGGAATAGGGAATTGGCTATGCAAATGCTTCGTAGTCGATTGTACGAAATAGAATTGCAGAAACGAAATGCAGCGAAAGATGCTACCAATTCTAAAAAGAAAAAGATAGAGTGGGGAAGTCAAATTCGTTCTTATGTTTTCCATCCGTATAAAATGATAAAAGATCATCGAACTGATTTTGAAGTAGGAAATGTAGGTCCGGTGATGGATGGTGAATTGGATGGATTTATAAAAGCGTATCTTTTGTCGGAAAAAGAGGTTAATTAAATTGTCAAATGGTAATGCAACTATTTCTGAAATGCATGCCAAATAAATATTAAGCTAATAAACAATAAATTTTTTATTATGAGTATCGGAACGTTTTCATACCCAATGCCAGTAAATGAACCAATATTGAATTATGCTCCAGGTTCAGTAGAAAAGAAAAGATTAAAAGAAGCACTAAAAGAATTAAAAAGTTCAGAAATTGATGTACCCATGTACATCGGTACTAAGGAAGTAAGAACAGGAAAAAAAATCTCAATGCATCCGCCACATGAGACAAAGCATACGCTTGGTCATTTTCATGCAGGAGAAGAAAAACATGTACATCAGGCAATTGAAGCGGCATTAGCTGCAAAAGAAAGTTGGGCTGCTATGAGTTGGGAAAACAGAGCTGGTATTTTTTTAAAAGCCGCTGATCTTTTGGCAACAAAATATCGTCCTTATATAAATGGTGCTACGATGCTAGGCCAAAGTAAAAATGCTTTTCAAGCAGAAATTGATGCTGCTTGTGAGTTCATCGATTTCTTACGTTTCAATGTTCATTATCTTTCTGAAATATATAAGCAGCAACCTATTAGTAGCCCGGGTGTTCATAACAGATTAGAGTATCGTCCGCTGGAAGGATTTGTATTAGCCATTACACCATTCAATTTTACAGCTATTGGTGGCAACTTGCCAACATCTGCAGCTATGTGTGGTAATGTTGTGGTATGGAAACCTGCTAACACACAAGTGTATGCAGCTCAAATGACAATGAAAATATTAAAAGAAGCTGGGTTGCCTGATGGAGTTATCAATTTGATTTATGTAGATGGACCTACGATCGGGAATGTGTGTTTCAATCACCGGGATTTTGCTGGTGTGCATTTTACAGGATCGACAGGTGTATTTAATTTGATGTGGGAAACGATTGGTAAGAATATGTCTAATTATAAAACTTATCCACGTATAGTAGGAGAGACAGGAGGTAAAGACTTTGTGATTGCTCATAAATCTGCTGACCCGGATGTGGTTGCTACTGCATTACTTCGTGGTGCGTTTGAGTTTCAGGGACAGAAATGTTCTGCGGCATCAAGGGCTTATATCCCATCCAACATCGCTGAAGAAGTAAAGAAAAAAGTAATTGCCGGCGTAAAGAGTATGAAGATGGGAACCGTAGAAGACTTTACGAATTTTATAAATGCAGTAATTGATGAAAAGAGTTTTAATAATATCAAGAGGTACATTGATAATGCAAAGAAAGATCCTAAAGCAGAAATTTGGGTAGGTGGTAAATGTGATAGTAAAGAAGGTTGGTTTGTTCAGCCTACTATTATTGAAGCCAAGAATCCAAAATATGTAACTATGTGCGAAGAGATTTTTGGTCCGGTATTAACTGTTTATATATACCCTGCTAATAGTTTTGAAAAAACGTTGGATTTGTTAGATGCAACTTCTCCGTATGCTTTAACCGGTTCTGTAATTTCGATGGATAGAGGAGCAGTTGAATTAGCGACTAATAAATTAAGGAATGCAGCTGGTAATTTTTATATTAATGATAAGCCTACAGGTGCAGTAGTTGGACAACAGCCATTTGGTGGGGCAAGGGCTAGTGGAACAAATGATAAAGCAGGTTCTATTTTAAATTTATATCGTTGGTTAAGTGCCAGAACTATTAAAGAAACATTTAACCCTGCTACGGAATTCGGATATCCTTTTATGGGAGAAAAATAAATTCAGAATATAATTCTTTATTAAATAATCGCTATGCAGGTTTTACTTTCAACACATCAATTAACCGAAACAGTAATAGCTTTAGCTGCTCAACTGGCAAAAAAATATCCAGAATTGAAGGATGTAATTTTTGTGGGGATACAACAAGGTGGTGCAATTATCGGTAACGATATTGTTGCAGAGATTGTAAAGCTACTTCCAGGCAAGAATATTCATTACGGGCAGTTGGATATTACTTTTTACCGAGATGATATAAGAAAAGAAATATTGGCACCTGATAAAATGAACCTGCCTTTTGCCATTGAAAATAAACGAATCATTTTAATAGATGATGTATTATTTACAGGCCGAACTATTAAGGCTGCATTAGATGCTTTATTAGATTATGGTCGACCAGCTAAAGTTGAACTTTGTGTTTTAGTGGATAGAAAAGAGCATCGTCAATTTCCCATTCAACCGGATTATGTTGGGATTTCTGTAGAAACTACTAAATCTGATAAGGTAAAACTGGTTAATAAAGAAGTAGTTGTCTTAGCATCAGAATAATATAATATTGTTGAACAATTAATTATAAACTTGCTTTTTAGCAAATCTTTTGTCTTTTTATGTGATTTCGATGCAATCCTTTAACTTCGACCTTTAATGCAACTATCTACTCGTCATCTGCTCGGCATTAAGAATCTTAATAAAGAAGATATTTCATTAATTCTTTCTACAGCAGAGCAATTCAAAGAAGTTTTACAACGGCCGGTTAAGAAAGTTCCATCATTAAGAGATGTTACTATAGTTAATCTTTTTTATGAAAATTCTACTCGTACAAGATTCTCTTTTGAACTGGCAGAAAAACGTCTTAGTGCCGATACTATAAATTTTGCGGCTTCATCATCTTCTGCGGCAAAAGGTGAAACATTACTGGATACAGTCAATAATATTTTATCTATGAAAGTAGATATGGTAGTGATGCGACATAGTGCCAGCGGGGCTCCACATTTTTTAGCCCAACATATCCCTGCTGCTATCATTAATGCAGGTGATGGCATTAATGAACACCCAACCCAAGCCTTGTTGGATGCATTTTCTATCAAAGAAAAGACAGGTGGTTTAGAAAAAAGAAAAGTAGCAATTATCGGTGATATTATGCACAGTCGTGTTGCACAAAGTAATATTTATTTGCTCAAAAAAATGGGAGCTGAAGTTACAGTTTGTGGACCGCCTACTTTAATACCCAAATATATTAGTGAGGCATTAGGAGTGAATGTAAGTTACAACCTAAAAGAAACCCTGGAGTGGTGTGATGTAGCAAATGTATTGCGGATTCAATTGGAAAGGCAAAATCAAGTCTTATTTTCATCACTTAGAGAGTATAGTCTGGCCTTTGGAATCAACAGAAAATTATTGGATAGTCTTAATAAAGAAATTGTCATTATGCATCCCGGGCCTATTAACAGAGGTGTGGAGTTAGATAGTGATGTGGCCGACTCTAAACAATCCATTATCTTGCAGCAAGTAGAAAATGGAGTAGCTGTGAGAATGGCGGTTTTATATTTGCTAAGCCCTCAAACCCCTTAGGCCAATGTCTAGAATTTGTCTTTTCCCTGGTACGTTTGATCCGGTAACCCTGGGTCATGTTGATATCATTAATAGAGCCATTCCATTGTTTGATAAAATAGTAGTTGGGATAGGTATCAATACGGCCAAAGCACCTATGTTTACCCCTGAACAACGATTGAAGTGGATCAATGATATATATAAAGATGAAGAAAGGGTAGTAGGAGCTATATATGAGGGATTGACAATTAATTATTGCAAAGAAATTGGAGCTAATTTTATACTTAGAGGAATTCGCTATGTCAGCGACTTTGAGTACGAAAAAACAATTGCTGATGCAAATCGTACATTAGACAATACGATCGAAACTGTTTTTCTTACTGGTGAACCAAAATATACTTCTGTCGCCTCTACCATCGTTCGGGATATTATTAAGAATAAAGGAAATGCAAGTCCTTTTTTACCAGCATCAGTATTTAAAACATTACCCTGATATATTATGAGCATTTGGTTTAATAAAGAGAAATCACTTGAGTCTTTTAGTGAGAAAAAGGTTCAATCAATGGGTGATTACTTGGGTATAGAATGGGTGGAAGTTGGCGATGATTTCATAAAAGCCAAAATGCCCGTTGATTATCGTACTAAACAACCTTACGGGTTATTACATGGTGGAGCTTCTTGTGTATTGGCAGAAACAATTGGGAGTATCGCATCTGCGATGGTGGTAGATCCAGCACAGTTTCAATGTGTTGGTTTGGAAATAAATGCAAATCATGTTCACAGTGCTACATCAGGGTTTGTAACCGGAATTGCAAAGCCACTTCATTTAGGAAAGTCAACGCATGTTTGGGATATTAAAATTTATAACGAGCAAGGAAAAATGGTTTGTGTAAGCCGATTGACAGTTGCTATTATTCAAAAAAGGGATTTTACAAAGCCCAGGTCGCTTTAATTATTTACTACTTTCAATAAATTTTTTGAGCACATCAATTACAGAAGGAAAGCAATTTGGAAAATGATCTTCTGCTTCTTTTTTTGTCATCCATTTTATTTCATGAATATCTTCTTCGATTTGAGGGGTAAGTTGTTGTTCACCATTAACCTTCATTGAAAACCAATAGGATTCTTTTAAAACAAACTTACTGCCTTCATGATAAGTGTGATAGGTTGTAAGAAGAGGAGCAATTAGTATTACATTTTTCAATCCAGTTTCTTCTTCTACTTCTCTTACAGCACATTCTTCTATTGTTTCTCTTGTATCTAATTTGCCTTTTGGTAAATCCCACTTTCCCCTTCGGAAAATCATTAGAATTTCGTCTTTTTCATTTAGAACAAGACCGCCACCAGCTTCAATAATTTTGAATTTTTTAAAAAATTGTTTTTTTAGTTCAGTAAGATCTGGATGAACAAAAACTCCTGCATGTATTTTTTCTAATTGCATTTCATGAACCATAGACTTAATAGAATGTGTATCCAACTCATCAATAAAAACAGCATCATCATGGTGTATAAATGGTTCAATAGTTTCGTCTATAGTATCACAGAGAAAGAGGGGTTTTTCGTTGAAGTAAATTTTTATATACATAAGTCTTTAGCAATGAGTTTTTGGTCGTTGAACTTCGAAACGTAAATGAAAGATACGATTTAAAGCTTCGAAACTCATAGTTCATAGCTGCAAGCTTTATTTTACCTTCGCAAAATGACAGACGCAAAAGCAGTAGCCGAAAAGTTATTACAGGTAAATGCAATTAAATTAAATCCTGAAGAACCCTTTACATGGGCAAGCGGTTGGAAAAGTCCAATCTATTGTGATAACAGAAAAGTATTATCGTTTCCTTATGTAAGAGACTTTATAAAGTCTGAAATGTGTAATAAAATCTTTGAAAAATTTCCTGATGCTGAAATGCTGGCAGGAGTTGCTACTGCTGGTATTGCCTGGGGTGCAATGGCGGCTGATCAATTGAAATTACCGTATATATATGTAAGACCAAAGCCAAAGGAGCATGGCTTAGGTAATCAAATAGAAGGGTTTTATGAGAAGGAAAAGAAAGTTGTAGTGATTGAGGATCTTGTATCAACCGGAAAAAGCAGTTTACAAGTTGTTGATGTTCTAAAAAAGGAAGGATTGGAAGTAATAGGTATGGTTTCCATTTTTACTTATGGTTTTCCCATTGCTTTTGAAGCTTTCAAAAATGCTACATTACCGTACTATTCATTAACAGATTATCCAACTTTGTTAGCAGCGGCTTTGGAGAAAAGGATAGTAAAGAAAGAACAAGCATCTATTTTGTTAAAATGGAGTGAGGATCCTGCTAACTGGGCAGGTGTTTCGTAATTTTATTAAAACTTATTTAACGATGAAGCAATTCGTACTTTTTGCAATAGTTCTAATTGGGTTTGGTTTGAAAGGGTTATCGCAAACAAAACCAATGCTATTAGCGACAATTAAAACTCCTAATGCTCTTTGTGTTGAATGTAAAGCAAGAATCGAAGGCTATTTAAAACGTTATGATGGTGTCTTGCAAGTAACAGTTAATTATAGAAAAGGAGAAACTAAGGTAAAATATTTGACTGATCGAACAGATATTGAACAAATAAAAACCGCAATTGCAAACTGTGGTTA
>JAHEMM010000129.1 GCA_024643655.1 Chitinophagaceae bacterium
CCATATAGTCTTCTAGCAAATTATTTTTCCATTCGTCAGGCAGATTAGCCCTTGCCTGCCACAGCATTGATGCTACATCATATTGCGGAGCACCCTTCATGCCACCTTGATAGTCTATAAAATGTACTGTATCATCTTCTGTAACCATAATATTTCTGCTCTGAAAATCACGGAACATGAAATATTTATATTCAGTATGGGTGAGGTAATTGCTTAAAGCTTCAAAGTCATTAATCAGTTTTTGCTTATCATAGGGTTTTCGCAAAGCGTCTAAAAAATAATATTTGAAATATAGCAAGTCGGCCATAATTGCTTGCTTGCCAAATTCTTTATTGGTAAGGCAATAGTTATAATCTAATTCGGCATCCCCTTTAACTTGTAAATTGGCAAGAGCTTGCAGACTTTTCTTGAAAAGATCATATACTTCCTGAGAAAAATTTTTTAATTCCAGATGATTAAGTAAAGAAGTGTTTCCAAAATCTTCCTGTAAATAATACATTTCATCTTTACTTACAGCTAGTATTTCTGGAACGGCTAATCCTTTATTTTTAAAATTTCTGGAAAAATATATGAAAGTTTGATTTTCCTGAATATTCGCACCATAAGTACCAATTACAGATTTGTTTTCGTCTACTATCCGAAAATATCGTCGTTCACTGCCACTTTGAGGTAGTAATTCTATTGAACTGGCTTGTTTGCCTTTCCATTGTTGATATAAAGAACCAATATTTTCTGAAAGATGTTGCATCCGGCAAATGTACCAATTTGAAAGGCTGATTACAAGACTAACAGGTATTAGCTTTTTAGGTTTAAATTTGCCTATTATGCAAGAAATGAATTTTAGCCCTACTAATAAAGTAAGAATTGTAACAGCTGCAAGTTTATTTGATGGTCATGATGCTGCTATTAATGTAATGCGCCGGATAATGCAAAGCAAAGGTGCCGAGATTATTCATCTTGGCCATAATCGTTCTGTTAAGGAAATTGTGGAAACAGCTATTGAAGAAGATGTACAAGGAATTGCTATAACTAGCTATCAGGGAGGGCATGTTGAGTTTTTTAAATACATGAAAGATTTGTTAAACGAAAATGAATGTGGACATATCAAAATTTTTGGCGGCGGTGGCGGTACAATTTTACCTGAGGAAATTGAAGAGTTACATAATTATGGGATTAACAGAATTTACAGTCCGGATGATGGTAGAAAAATGGGCTTGGAAGGAATGATTGAAGATGTGATTATGCAATGCGATGTTGAGTTAAATGGAAATGCAGAATACAAAACAGCGATGAAGCTGGGAGAAGTGAAAGATGTAAGAGTAATTGCCAGAAAAATAACAAATGCTGAGAATGGTATTATAAATACAATTGAAGAGTCAACTATAAAATCGATCATTCCTGTTTTAGGGATTACAGGAACAGGTGGAGCTGGAAAGAGTAGTGTAACAGATGAAATTGTTCGCCGTTTCTTAAATAATTTTTCTGAAAAAACTATTGCAGTTATTTCAGTTGATCCATCTAAGAAAAAAACAGGAGGGGCTTTATTAGGTGATAGAATAAGAATGAATGCCATCTCACACACAAGGGCCTATATGCGCAGTTTGGCTACCAGAGATGATAACACTGCATTAAGTGGTGCTATGCAGGAAGCAATTGATATTTGTAAAGCAGAAAATTTCGATCTTATAATTCTTGAATCGGCTGGTGTAGGGCAAAGCGATGCATCCATTTTGGATTATTGCGATGTAAGTATGTATGTCATGACGCCGGAGTATGGTGCCGCATCACAATTGGAGAAGATAAATATGCTCGACTATGCAGATCTTATCTGTATTAATAAATTTGATAAGGCCGGAGCACTGGATGCATTGGCTGATGTGAAAAAACAATACAAAAGAAATCATCAATTATTTTCAGCTAAAGACGAAGATATTCCTGTTATTGGAACCATGGCGAGTAAATTCAATGATGATGGTGTGAATCATTTATTTGAGTTATTGCTAAAGAAAATCGAAGTAAAGACTAACGTAATATTTGGGGAGTATCATTTTGCAGAAACAGCTAAAGTGTCACAGGCTGTTATACCTCCTGGCAGGATTCGTTATTTGTCAGAGATAGCAGAAAGTAATAGAAGTTACGATCTACTGGTTAAGGAGCAAGCTGATATTGGTTCTAAACTTTATCAGTTAAGGGGTACTCTGGCTATTATAAAAGATAAGGCAGATCAATCAATGGTTGGTGTACTTCAAAATCAAATTGATTTTTATACAGAACAGTTAACGCCTGTTGCAAAAAAATTAATAACTAATTGGCCTAATAAAGTCGCTGAATACCAGAAAGATTTTTATGAATATACCGTACGGGATAAAGCGATAAAGTTGCCAATGACAACAATAAGTTTAAGTGGGACTAAAATTCCTAAAGTTGTATTACCTAAGTATAAAGACTGGGGAGATATATTAAAATGGCAGGCGCAGGAAAATGTTCCCGGTCATTTTCCATTTGCTGCCGGAGTTTTTCCATTAAAAAGGGAAGGAGAAGATCCGACAAGAATGTTTGCTGGTGAAGGTGGGCCAGAAAGAACTAACAGAAGATTTCACTATGTCAGTGTAGAGCAACCTGCAAAAAGGCTATCAACTGCATTTGATAGTGTTACATTATATGGAGAAGATCCAGATCATCGCCCTGACATTTATGGAAAAGTAGGAAACAGCGGAGTTAGTATTGCAACTGTTGATGATGCAAAAAAATTATATAGTGGTTTTGATTTATGTGATCCGAAGACGTCTGTTTCAATGACCATTAATGGTCCAGCACCGATGTTGCTTGCCTTCTTTATGAATGCAGCAATTGATCAGCAATGTGAAAAATATATTCTTGAAAATAATTTGAGAGAAAAAGTCAATACAATTATCGAATCAAAATATAAGAAAGGGGAGTTGCCATTTTATACTGGAGCAGATGGCAAGCCAGTAGTGCCCGAAAAAGGAGAATTGACAGGATCGCTGCCAAAAGGTAACAATGGACTTGGGTTACGATTACTTGGTTTATCGGGTGCAGATGTATTGCCGCCTGATATTTATAACAAAATAAAGGCGGAGGCGTTGACACAAGTTAGAGGAACGGTGCAGGCTGATATTTTAAAAGAAGATCAGGCGCAGAATACCTGTATTTTTTCAACTGAGTTCGCATTGAAATTAATGGGTGATGTGCAAGAATATTTTATTAAAGAAAAAGTAAGGAATTTTTATTCTGTATCGATCAGTGGTTATCATATTGCAGAAGCCGGTGCAAACCCGATTACACAATTAGCCTTTACATTATCTAATGGATTTACTTATGTAGAGTATTACTTAAGTCGTGGAATGAAAATTGATGATTTTGCTCCTAATCTTTCTTTTTTCTTCAGCAATGGAATGGATCCGGAATACAGTGTAATTGGAAGAGTAGCCAGAAAGGTTTGGGCAAAAGCAATGAAATATAAATACAAGGCAAATAAGCGTAGCCAGATGTTGAAGTATCATATTCAAACTTCTGGAAGAAGTCTTCATGCCCAGGAGATAGACTTTAATGATATAAGAACTACGTTGCAGGCATTGTATGCGATATATGACAATTGTAATTCTCTCCATACAAATGCGTATGATGAAGCGATTACAACTCCAACTGAAGAAAGTGTTCGTCGGGCAATGGCTATCCAACTAATCATCAATAGAGAATTAGGTACTGCAAAAAATGAAAACCCTAATCAAGGATCGTTCTTAATTGAAGAATTAACAGAACTTGTAGAAGAAGCAGTGTTAGCAGAATTTGACCGCATTACAGAAAGAGGTGGTGTGCTTGGATCTATGGAAAGAATGTATCAAAGAAATAAAATACAGGAAGAGAGTCTGTTTTACGAACATCAAAAGCATTCAGGTGAGTTGCCATTAGTAGGAGTAAATACATTTTTAAATAAAAAAGGTAGCCCTACTATTTTACCAACGGAAGTGATTCGAAGTACAACAGAAGAAAAAGAGTTACAAATAAGCAACCTGAAAGCATTCTGGAGCAGAAATGAAGCTAAGTCTGCAGAAATGTTGAATCGATTAAGAGCTATTGCTATCAATAATGGAAATCTGTTTGAAGAACTTATGGAAACGGTAAAGTATTGCTCACTAGGGCAGATTACTCATACCTTGTATGAAGTTGGTGGTCAATATAGAAGAAATATGTAAAAATTTAAACTGCAACTATATCTTAATTTTATTCATCATGCATCTACCAAATTAAAATTTAAACAATGAAAAAAATTATAATTCTCTTTAGTTTATTCGCAATAAGTCTGACAGTGTTGTCACAAGGAAAAAGTGGCGAAAAAGGAAAAGAAAAGAATAAAGTAAAAAATGAAACTGTAGACAAGTCAAAAGAAAAAAAGGAAAGTGTAGACAAGTCAAAAGAGAAAAAAGAAAGTGTAGGCAAGTCAAAAGACGAAAAGAAAATAAATAACGAACAAATATGGGAAGGTACTTACGATAAAAGCGGAGAAGGTCCAAAGTTTTCAAAAAATCAACCGGCAAAAGTCAGGCAGGCTTTTCAACGGGACTATCCCGGTGCTCTTAATGTTTATTGGACAAAATACCGAGGAGACTGGACAGCTACTTTTGGAAATGGACTATATCGTTCAACAGCCGTTTATCATGCAAATGGAGAAAGAAGAGACACAAGAACACCCGTATTAAAAGATAAAATACCTAGAAATATTATTGACGTTATTCTGAAAAGAAGACCTGAGGCCAGGATCGACGACGCTATAAAAATTGAAGTACCAAAAACAATTAAAGATATTTTTAGGATTAAGAACATTATAGAAGGTAAAACTACATTTGAATATTATAACTCTGATGGACTTCAGGTTCAGTATGACTATTAATTTAAGGCAAGAGCATTTAAATTATTGAATCTTTTATTGCATTGGTTTCATAAAAGATTTTTTAGGTAAGATGTTAAATAACGGATTTTCTCCTCGTCAAGGAGAAGTTAACTTAGATTAAAGCTTAAATTGCAGATTCAATTTTGGAAATTGAAATGATACCTGTAATGAAAAAAAAATTCTCTCTTGGTTTTCTATTAATCTTACTCAGTTTTGCTGTTTATGCACAGAACATAGATTCTGTAATAAATATCTATGCAACCAAATATGGTCAGGAGAGAGCTTATTTACATTTTGACAAGGCAAGTTATGGTGCAGGAGAAACAATCTGGTTTAAGGCTTATTTACTCGAAGGGATTTCACCAATTTCAACAAGTAAAACATTGTATATTGATTGGACGGATGATAAAGGAAGTCTGCTTGCTCATACTTCAAGTCCAATTCAGGATGCAGTAACATTAGGTCAGTTTGAAATACCGGCAGGCTTCAAGAGCAGTTTTATTCATGTGAAAGCATATACAAAATGGATGCTCAATTTTGATTCTGCTTTTATTTATGAAAAAGACCTGCGTATTATTTCTGAAAAAAAATCATCATTTACAACAACTGCTA
>JAHEMM010000130.1 GCA_024643655.1 Chitinophagaceae bacterium
CCAGCTTGTTCTGCATTTACTTCAAAAGTGGCTTTTTCACTTTCCAGTTCTGCAATCACTTCATCTCTTTCTACATATTCACCATCTTTCTTGTTCCATTTCAACAGGGTTACTTCATTGATGGACTCGCCTACTGTTGGAACTTTAATATCAATCATAAATATTTTTTCTAATAATTATATACTAAATGCTGTTTCGATTATTTCATTCTGCTCTTGCTGATGCACTTTATTGTAACCCGTTGCAGTTGATGCTGAAGGCTGCCGGCTTATTGTACCAAAATTGATACTTTTCAGGTTCATTTGCAAAAATGAAGCCGCACCCATATTCTGTGGCTCTTCCTGTACCCAAAACCAGGTTGCTTTACCATATTTACGATGCAAATTTTCAAGCTGCTTATGCGGCAATGGATATAATTGTTCCACTCTTACAATAGCTACATCCTTTCGGTTTTCTTTTTGTTGATACTCAAAAAGATCAAAATATATTTTACCACTACAGAATAAAACTTTTTTAACTTTAGCTGGGTCAGCTGTAGCGTCATCAATAACTTCCTGAAAATTATGCTGTGTAAATTCTTCGACTCTTGAATAGGTTCCAGGATGACGCAGATTAGCTTTTGGTGTAAACTCTATCAATGGCTTCCTAAATGGCCAGGCTAATTGTCTTCTTAATGCATGAAAATAATTTGCTGAAGTTGTAATATTGGTAACAATAATATTCAGCTCTGCTGCCATCTGTAAAAATCTTTCTAGCCTTGCACTACTGTGTTCTGGCCCTTGCCCTTCATATCCATGTGGTAAAAGTAAAGTAACACCATTCATACGATTCCACTTTTGCTCACCTGCGGTTAAAAACTGGTCTATAATAATTTGTGCTCCGTTTGCAAAGTCTCCAAATTGAGCTTCCCAGATTACCAAGGCATCTGGATTAGCCAGTGCATAACCATATTCAAACCCAAGCACGGCATACTCACTTAATAAGGAGTTATAAATTCTAAATTTTCCTGTTGCATTTGGAATTTTACTCAATCGGTTATAAGCCTTATCAGTTTCTTCATCTCTTAACACTGCGTGTCGGTGTGAAAAAGTGCCTCGTCTCACATCTTGTCCACTCATTCTTACATCTTTTCCATCAAGTAATAAGCTTCCATAAGCCATCAGTTCAGCTGTAGCCCAATCAATTTTATTTTCTGTTTCAAATAGCTTTTTCTTGTCATTAAGAATCTTTTCTACTTTTCTAAGAGGCTTATATCCTTCTGGCCATTGCATAATGGCATTAAAAACAGTATCAAAATTTTCTTCTGTAATGCTGGTAATAGGTGATTGTTCAAAATCTTCTTGTGTTGCTTTTCTTAATTTTCTCCAGGCTTCTTCAGGTTTCTGATATTGATAAGGTAACGGATTTTGCTTTACTCCATCTAATCTTTGTTGCAAATCATCCCAAAACTTCTTTTCCATTTCTTTTGCCAGGGATTGAGCATTCGCATCGCCAGTATCCAATAATCTCTTTACATATACTTCTCTGGGATTTGGATGTTTATCTATTAAAGCATACAAATGAGGCTGCGTAAATTTAGGGTCATCGCCTTCGTTATGTCCATGTTTGCGATAGCAAACCATATCAATAAAAATATCAGAATTAAATTTTTGTCTGAAACGTGTTGCAATTTCAACACACTTCACAACCATTTCTGGATAATCGCCATTAACATGAAAAACTGGTGCCTGAATAGCAGCAGCTAATGATGTACAATAATCAGAACTACGGGCATCATCAAAATCCGTTGTAAAGCCAATTTGGTTATTGATTACAAAATGCATTGTTCCTCCGGTATAATAACCTTTCAGATAGCTCATTTGCAATACCTCATATACAATTCCCTGACCAGCCACAGAAGCATCACCGTGAATCAAAATGGGAAGAATTTTGTCGTATTCAGATTTATAAATGGCATCTGCTTTAGCTCTTGCAAAACCAATCACTAATGGATCAACCGCTTCAAGATGTGAAGGATTAGGCATTAATTTTAAATAGGTTTCTTTTCCAGATGCAGTAGTTACTTTACTTCCAAAACCTAAATGATATTTTACATCACCTGTACCCATCGTCTGATCAACTTTAGCTGTTCCTTCAAACTCACTAAATATCTGTTCATAGGTTTTACCCATCGTGTTAGCCAAAACGTTTAGCCGGCCCCTATGCGCCATTCCAATTACTACTTCTTCAACATCATTATCAGCAGCTACATTAATTATTGCATCTAATGCAGCAATCGTTGTTTCTCCACCTTCTAATGAGAATCGCTTTTGACCTATATATTTCGTATGAAGAAATTTCTCAAACATTACTCCCTGATTCAACTTCTCGAGTATTCGTCTTCTTTTCTCTGTAGATAAAGGTTGCGTTATTAGATTTTCAAACTCTTTTGTAAGCCAATCAATTTTTTCCTGACTACTTATATATTTAAATTCAATACCTACAGGCCCGGCATAAACTTTCTGTAAATGCGCAACGATATTTCTTAAAGTTGTAGTTCCAAGTCCAAGAAGTTTTCCTGCTTCAAAATTTTTATCAAGGTCAGTTTCATTGAATCCAAAAAATTCAAGATTCAAATTGGCTCCTCTATCTCTCCTTTTACGAATTGGATTGGTATTGGCAATTAGATGACCCTTATTTCTATAACCAAGAATCATTCGATAAACACCAATTTCTTTAGTCCAATCTGAACCCTTCATAGTTGACATCGGAGGAGAATCAACTACTTCAGTACTTGCTAAAGTTGATAACCCAATTGGCTTTTCTGCAACTGCATTTGCCATGGCAAAATCAAACCCCTCAAAAAATTTCTTAAGGTCAATATCTACACTTTCCGGATTTTGTACAAAATCACGGTATAAACTCTCAATAAAAGCTGGAGAAGAATTGGTTATATAGGAGAAATCCTTCATTTATGGGCTATTTGAAAATGACTAATTTTAAAGGCCACAAATATCGTTTAAAAAACCGAAAAATAGTGCTCATTTTGAAGGGTTTAGACAAGTAGGCATTTACCTAAATAAACATAGTTGCCTAATTTAGCACCCCATTACTGCCCCATATTATCGCTCTAATTAAATAGCTGAAAATTTGGTGGTTAAAGCCCTCAGCCCTACCTTTGCCGTCCGTTAAAATTAATAAGAATGGCTAATCATAGTGCAACAAAAAAGGATGCCCGTCAGGCAGCAAAAAGAACAATAAGAAATAAGTATTACGGTAAAACAACTCGTAATGCAATTCGTAACCTGAAAGCAACAGAAGGAAAGGAAATGGCTGAAAAATTCCCTGATGTAGCTTCTATGATAGATAAATTAGCGAAGCGAAATATTATTCATAAGAATAAAGCGGCTAATCTTAAAAGTAAATTAGCAAAAAAGGCAAATGCTGCAAAAGCATAATAAATAAAAATATATTATTTGAAAGGCATCTCTATTTGAGATGCCTTTTTTAATTTAGTCAATAAATATTTTTTGAGCCAGCGGCATTACTACCTTGCCTGTCAAAGACAGGTATCGGTATTCGTTGCGTCGCACTCATCATCGTTCGGTAATTCTATTCAGCATTATGAAAAAACTTGTATTTCTCCTGACAATTACTTTTGTAACATCAATCATTGTTTCTAGCCAAAGCATCACCACAAAATTTGAGCAATCAAATGGCACACAAACCCCAACCTATTTTGAGATTATTGATTGGTGGAAAAAACTAGATGAAAAATCAGGTAAGGTAAAAATGTTGACTATGGGAATGACGGATGCCGGCTATCCGCTTCACCTGATAGTTGTAGGAAATAACGGCGATTATAACTTTGAAAATATTCGCAAAAACAATAAACGTATCATACTAATAAACAATGGCATTCATCCTGGCGAGCCTGATGGCATTGATGCTAGTATGCTTCTCGTAAGAGATATCGTTCAGAATAAATATAAAATTCCTGATAATATTGTTCTTGCATTTATTCCCGTTTATAATATCGGAGGTTGCTTAAATAGAAGTGCAAATTTCAGAGTAGACCAGGATGGTCCAGAAGAATTTGGCTTCCGTGGAAACTCCCAAAATCTTGACTTGAATCGGGATTTCATTAAATGCGATTCCAAAGAAGCAAAAGCTTTTATAGAAATATTTCATCTGCTTGATCCAGATGTATTAGTTGATAACCATGTTAGCAATGGCGCCGATTATCAACATATAATTACGTTGCTTACAACACAACACAATAAGTTGGGTGGAGAAATGGGAGAGTACTTAAGCACTCAATTTGAGCCTGGCATTTATGCTACAATGAAAAAAAAGGGATATGATCTTATTCCTTATGTAAACTCATTCGGAGATACGCCAGAAAATGGATGGCCTGAATATTGGGATAGCCCACGATATAGTAGTGGGTTTGCAGCACTTTGGAATACTTTTTCATTTGTTCCCGAAACACACATGTTAAAGTCGTACAACTTAAGAGTAAAAGCTACTTATTCGTTGATGCAATCCTTTATAGAATTTGTATCTAAGAATAGTGAACAAATAAAAAAAATAAGAAATCAGTCAAAACAAACTTTAAAGTCAGCAATTGAATTTCCTATTAAATGGGATTTAGATAAATCAAAATATAAACAGGTTTTATATAAAGGATTTGAATCGGGTTATAAACCAAGTGAAGTTTCTGGCTTACCTAGATTATTCTATGACAGAAACAAACCTTTTCAAAAAATGATTAATATCTATAATTACTACCCGGTAACAGAAATTGCTTCAAAACCTAAAGCATATATTATCCCTCAAGGCTGGTGGAAAGTAATTGATTTATTAAAATTAAATAAAATTGAAATGAGTCAATTTAAAAAAGACACTACTATTGAAGTAGAGTCCTATAAAATTGAAGACTATAAAACGATGCCTCGTCAATACGAAATGCATCATTTGAATTATGAACTAAAAACAAGTAAGAGTTTACAAAAAATATCATTTAAAAAAGGAGATTGGTTAATACCCTTAAATCAAATCGCCAACAGATTTCTTATTGAAACATTAGAACCACATAATCAGGACTCCTATTTTTCCTGGAATTTCTTTGATGCAATTTTAGGTCAAAAAGAAGGTTATTCTGCTTATGTTTTTGAAGATATTGCGGCAGCTTATCTAAAAAATAATGCTGAATTAAAAATTAAACTAGATCAAAAAATTAAAAGTGATTCAGCCTTTGCAAAAAATGGTAGAGCCCAATTAAACTTTGTTTATCAAAACTCGCCATGGTTCGAACCTGCATACAATCAATATCCCGTTTACAGGGTGATAAAATAAAAGGTTTTCTATTTTTGCGTGATAATATTCTCAGGAATAGTATGCTTTGCTGATTTGTCAAGCTTTTTAAAAATCACACGACCTAAAATTAAACTGGCAATTAATACCAAAATACTAAGGTAGCCAACCCAGTTATACCGCATTATCTTTCCAGCTTCATC
>JAHEMM010000131.1 GCA_024643655.1 Chitinophagaceae bacterium
GTTTCTCTTTCCATCCAGTTAGCTGCAGAAAACAATCCTGTCGCTGTATAAATATCTGGCTGATTAATATCTGCAAATACTTTAAACCTGATGCGGATATTATCTTCCAGATTATGCAAATGATAAACAACAGCCAGTTCTTCTCCTTTTTTATCAGGATAATGAACACCGCATAGATCCGTCATAAAACGGAATTTCAATTCCTCATCATCATATAAAAAATTAAGCACTTTCAAGTTTAGCTCTTTTGGTGCCTGAAAAGTGAGCATACCATAAGGTTCCTCAAAGCCGGTAATCTGCTCTGGGAATTTTTCTATTAGTCTGGCTTTTATTGTTTCGTTTGTTAAGTTCATACCCTAAACCCCTAAAGGGGTTTTAGAACCCTAATATCTAAAAGACATTACAGGTTTTTGATTTATTTTTTTTAAATATAATTTCTATAATAAAGAATACTCAAACTTATGTTCTCCGTTAGGAGACAGGGGTTTTACTGTATTCCGTAACTTCCTAATAATGCTTTATACTGTTCACCATTTCTTCTTCTCAAACTTTCTTTACCCACCAAATCCTGAATTCTCATTACTCCATCAATAATTGCTTCTGGCCGTGGCGGACAACCGGGTACATATACATCTACAGGTACTACCTGGTCAATTCCTTGCAATACACTGTAGGTATCGAATATTCCACCGCTACTCGCACAGGCACCTACTGCTATTACCCAACGCGGCTCTGCCATCTGTAAATAAACTTGTTTTACAACAGGTCCCATTTTCTTAGCGATAGTCCCCATTACCATCAATAAATCACATTGTCGGGGAGAAAACCCTACTCTTTCAGATCCAAAACGGGCCAGATCATAATGCGACCCCATTGTAGCCATAAATTCAATACCACAACAAGAAGTAGCAAACGGTAATGGCCAGATAGAATTTTTTCTTGCTAATCCAATTACATCATTCAGTTTAGTTGCAAAAAAACCTTCGCCCATACTCCCTTCTGGCATATCAGCCATGCTAATATCAGCCTCCAGCGGCTTTTTAATTAGATTATATGATACAGGACGAGCCATTTTTTAAATTAAAAATTTATAATTAAGAATTAATAATTGCTTTCTATTGTTAACACTTGATACATACACAGAGTTCACCCAATTATTAATTAATAATTTTTAATTACTCATTTTCACTCAATCTTCCCACTTCAATGCTCCTTTTTTAAGGATATAAATAAATCCACATAAAAAGAAACTAACAAACATCAACACAGCCCAAAAGCCATCCCAACCGAGACCTTTAAAACTTACCGCATAAGGGTAAAAGAAAATGACCTCCACATCAAAAAGAACAAATAAAATGGCAGTTAAAAAATATTTAATGGCTATCGGTTGGCGGGCATCTCCATGCGATTCAATTCCACTGGCAAAATTCTGAAGCTTGTCAGAAGTTTTGCGTTTTGGACCTAACATATGGGTAGCAAACATCAAAAAAGCAACTAAACCGACAGCAATTAACACCTGAATTCCTACCGGTAGGTATGAACTGGCATCCATTGTATTCAAATTGGCTTGTAAAAAATAAATCATAGCTGTATTCTGTCGGCAAAAATAAGGCTACCACTTGAAAATACCTTAAAGAAGTAGATAAAAGAAAGGAACAATTCATGCAAAATCAATGAATTAGCCTATACTTTTCTAAATATATCTGAAAAGAAAAGTCCCTCACATAAATAGCGAGGGACTTAACTTTAAAAGAAGAAAACCGAGTTTAGTATTTTTATGACGCCTTTGATTCGGCTTTTTGCGATGGCGGTTTTACATCTGGCATTTTTTCAATTTGATCGATATAACCCTGAATAGCTTCAGCGTTTGGAATATCAACTTGCTTCCATGCCCTAAAATATATTAAAGAGTTTTCTTTGTCTTTTGCATCATTAATATAATAAGGAGCTAAAAACTTAACAGCACTCAAATATGTGGTTTTATACTTCTCAATATCTTTTTTACTAAACTCATAAAGATTTAAGGCGTCCTGTAAAGCAATACTATCTTTTTTTACACTATCAAGTATTCTTGAGTTATTAAGTGCCATATCATATCCATAAACCTGATCAGGAAACTTGCTTATCATTGTTAAAGAAACATTTCTGGATTTTGTATGACTTCCGTTAAAGTAATATGCTAAAGCAATATTAAAGTAATCATTAATGATTGGCTCTTTCTTTATGGAAAGAATTTTTTCGAGCATTTTTGCTTCATTCTCTCTGTCCTTGAGTTCTTTAAAATATGCAACTCCTTTTTTAAGGAAATCAACTTTCGCATCCAATGTTGTATCAACTGTTGTACCATCAATGTAGGTTGTATAAATCTCATCAACATTTGCATTCGCTTTTGCCAAAATCGACACTTTAGTTTCAAAATCTGGCAAGATCACATCATCCGGATTTTTCTTTTGAAAAAACAAATCACTATACTTTTTTGCTTTATTCAAATCATTGTTTTGCAACGCAGCGTCTGCCAATAATCTGTAAACCTTAGGCTTGGTTTTATCACCCAATTCTGCGATAACAGACTCTCCTTTCATGATAGCACAATTAAAGTCTTTTTTTGCCCAACAAAGTTGAGCATATAAATATTCATCTTGAATATCAGAATCGGGCTTTTTGCTATCAATATATTTTTTTAATTGCTTCTCAGCTTCAGCATAATCTTGTCTATAGAAGTAATAATAGAACAACTCATAATAGCCTATAGAAAAGCCTGGATCAATTGCTACTGCATCTAATAAATATTTTAACACCAAACTCCAATTCTTTTGTGACTCAAATATTTTAGCCATTTTTAAATTAGCTGGTGCATAACCATTAAACTTGTCTAATGCTTTACTATAGTTTTTATAGGCATCTCCTCCACCATCTCCTTTTCCATATTTACGATATGCAGTACCAAGTAAAGTATAGGTATCAGGGTTTTTTGTACGCTCTATTGCTTCTTCTAATCTATCAATAGCATATTTGAAATCTCCTGTTTTCGTTTCCACAATTGCCCTACCAACTGCAGTTAACATTTCTGGATCATTTCCTTTTCTGCTTTTTGTCATTTCCAATGCTGTTTCAAACTTTTGCTTTGCCTCAGCAGGTCGGTTTTCCAATAAATCTATTTGTCCAGCACCTATTATTAATAATGCAGCTTTGGGATCATTTTGCAATCCTTTTTGATAAAGCTCTTTAGTATTTTTAATTCTTGCTGATGAAATTTCTTCATTTTCCAAATAAGACTGACCCAACCAATAAGTGGCTTCAACATTATTTGGAGAAGTTTGTAATAATTTTTCGAAAGCATTGATTGCACTATAAATTCTACCAGAATTATAATGCTTAATACCGTCTTCCAAAGATTGTGCTTTGACACTAGTTACCATTATTAAACAGGCAACTAAAAATGTAATTGTGGTTTTCTTCATTTCTTCTTCTTTTTTATTTGTAAATATAACTAACTCTCTTTTTTATTCTTTCAATCGCACTGGTCTTATTCCTAAATTTTTCTGTGCCGGTGCTAAATATGCTCTTTTAAAAATAATTTGTCCTATTTCTCCGCTCATAAAATTGGCAAATCCTGTTCCCAAACCCCGATAGCTCTCTTTCAATATATAATTCAAATCCCGTACCATTGGATACCTTTTTAAATAAATATTTGCCTGATAAGCTTTTACATAAGAACCTGGCTTATCTGTGCTTTCAATATTCGCCACTTTCACTTTTTTCAAAAAACTAAGTTGGGTTTCATCCTCAGGATTACCAATCCAACTAACACCAATGAAACCGATCACTCCGGGATGAGTTGAAACATAGTCAATAACTCCTTCACTACTTCTGGCAGCCATTGCATTCGGCGTCAATGAATCACCCCTTAACACTGAATCGATGATAAAACGTACTGTACTGGTTGCTTTTACACCATCAAATACCGGAATTAAATTTTTCTTAAAATTTCCTTTTAGTATTTCTTTGATGTCTTTGAATGTAAAAAGGGTATCTTTTGAAGAAGGATGAACTATTACAGCTATACCATCTCTTGCAACAACCATACTTCTGGGTCCAACACCTAATGAATCAATAATCGCCTCTCGTTCTTCCACAGAATGTGCCCGGGTAACAATTATCATTCTTACACTATCATTTAACAAATCACCTAAACATTCTGTTTCGGGCTTGTAATTAACCAAAATTTTTGTTCCTTGATTATTGGATTCATACACCTGAACCAGTTCATCAACAATTGGTTTAAATGTTTCATCCGCACTAATATTTATCTGGCCTCTATATGAAGTATCTGGCTGTTCATCCTGTTGCTCTTTATATGACTTACAGCTGCAAATTAAAAACATCGCCAAACAGATGTAAAAGAACTTATTACAAAAAGTATTGATCTGCATTATCTAAAATATTTTTTCTGGTACCCTCTGTAAATTCTCCATGCTCCATAAACAACACAAAAAGCTCCGAAAATTTTATCAATACTATCTGGTGGAAACTGTTCATTCAATGTAATTTTTCCAAATTTATCTCTGAAGAAAAAAAACAACCCGATCAAGAATATAATTACCCCCATTCCATAATCTAATATAGAACGCATATTTGCTGTTCTCCTTTTCTTTTGCTTTTCATATTCGTCGAGCATATTCCCAATTTTGAGGCGGCAAAATATATAAATTTTATTCCTTATGGCCAATAAATATTATAGATGGAGAAATTTTGTTGTTTATAGCTATTTTGGAACGAAAAGCTACTTAGTCTTTTAATAAGATAGTTTTGGACAATTATTCCATAATAATACGATAGTCAGAAAATGAAAATTGAATGATTTTATTAATACTCTCTTATTCTCCGAAACAAGTTACAATGGTCTTTTAGTTACTTTTGCCCAATGAAAATTTTAATGGTTTGTTTAGGCAATATTTGTCGCAGCCCTTTAGCTGAAGGAATTTTAAAGGACAAAGCATTGAAAGCAGGATTACAATGGAAAATAGACAGTGCAGGCACCAACAGTTATCATACCGGAGATGCTCCTCATGAATTATCCCAAAAAGTAGCAAACTTAAATGGGATAGACATCAGTCACCAAAGAGCAAGGAGATTCACAAAGGACGATTTTCTTAACTATGATAAAATTTATGCTTTAGCCAACGATGTAATTGAAGAAATGCAAAGACTTGCGACCAATAATTTTGATGCTAAAAAAGTAGATTTGTTATTAAACGAATTATATCCCGATCAAGACAGAGATGTTCCAGATCCATATTATGGAGGAGAGGATGGTTATCATAAAGTTTATACAATGATTGATCAGGCCTGTGCAGCTATCATAGAAAACTATGCTTCAAAAAAACATGAACAACAACTAAGTAAAAACTAAAATGAGCAAACCTTCATTACCACAAGGAACCAGGGATTTCGGACCAGAAGTAGTTCGTAAAAGAA
>JAHEMM010000132.1 GCA_024643655.1 Chitinophagaceae bacterium
GAGCTGATGGAGTTTATTGGTAAGCAAATCACATTCTCTAATCCCCCGGGTATTGCCTATGAATATAGCAATCTTGGTTTCGCCTTGCAGGGTAAGATCATCACCAAAGTATCAGGAATACGTTACCAGGATTATATAAAGAAAAATATACTGGAACCCTTAGGTATGCCATTTACTACATATGAATATGCTGATGTGGCGCCAGATAAACTGGCACATGGATATCGCTGGTTAAATAATCAGTGGAATGAAGAAGAATTATTGCACGATACACCAGATGGAAGCTGGGGCGCCATGGGAAGCATGATCAGTTCCATCGATGAGTTTGGCAAATACATGGCTTTACATCTTGCTGCCTGGCCACCCAATAATGCTGTAGATGATGGACCGATAAAAAGAAGTTCCATACGAGAGATGCATCAACCCTGGCGATTTAGTGGATTAACTACTGATTATAAATTTCCTGATGGTAGGACATGTGCTATTGCAACAGCGTATTGCTATGGCTTAGGATGGATGAGAGATTGTGATGGCAAAACATATATCTCTCACAGTGGCGGTTTACCGGGTTTTGGCAGTCAATGGAGAATTATGCCTGAATATGGTATTGGAGTTGTTGCATTTGCAAATAGAACCTATTCCCCGTTTAATACTGTAAATATCAGGATACTGGATACATTAATAAAACTAGCGGGATTGAAACCAAGGGAGCTGCCTGCATCAAAAATATTAGAACAACGAAAAAATGATTTGATGCTGATTTTACCGGAATGGAAAGATGCAGAGAAGAGTGAAATCTTTGCTGAGAATTTTTTTCCTGATAATCCGATTGATACATTAAAAAAATATTCGAAAGATTTATTTGAAAAAGCAGGAAAAAATCTGGTGGTAAAAAACATGAAAGCAGAAAATCAATTAAGAGGGTCTTTTATTATTGAAGGAGAAAAAATTGATATCGAAGTATATTTTACATTATCACCGGAAAATCCTCCAACGATACAGGCGTTTACCATTAAGGAGATTTCTAAAATAAAAAAATAAGTAATTATTTTTCTACTACATCATTTATAATGAAACTACTTGCTAAAGTTGTTTTTTTATAAAAAGATAATTTATTTTCACTTGACAAAACCAGTGAACCATGTCTACTTTAACAATTGTATTGATTATCATCGGTATTGTTCTACTACTTATCAGTATTTTATTTATTTCAATTTATAACCAACTGGTAAAAAACCGGATACTGACTAAGGAAGGATATAGTGGTATCGGTGTTTGTTTGCAACAAAGAAATGATTTGATTCCCAATCTTGTTGAAACAGTAAAAGGATATGCCGGGCATGAAAATAAAACCTTGACGGAAGTGGTGAAATGGCGCAACCAGAGTGCAGCTGCTAACTCAATTGAAGAACAAAATGTTGCCACAAAAGGATTGAAACAAGCGATGGCTAATTTACTTGCCGTAGTAGAAAATTATCCGGAATTAAAAGCCGATGCTCACTTTCTGGAACTGATGCAGGAGTTATCCCGTATTGAAGATAAGTTGAATGACTCCCGTCGTTATTATAATGGTACAGTAAGAGAATACAATCAAACCATTGAAGTGTTTCCCAAAAATATAGTTGCGGGGATATTTCATTTTCAAACAGCTGATTTCTTTGCTGAGGATGTGGAAGCTAAAAAGGCGCCAAACGTAACCTTTCAGTAAGTGCTGATCTCTTTATTGATAAATGGTTAAATATGCGGAGCAAAATAGTACTATCGTTATTGTTGATTAGTTTTTTGAGCGTTGCACAAAAAACTAAACCTCCGGTATACTTTTATACAACTGCAAGTGAAAAGTATTTTACGGATGCAGCAATGGATTCATTATTCGAGTCATTTGCTGCTAAACTTTTTGAAGAGAACAGGATACCCGATCAGCTTTTCAAAAAATATTATCCTACATTTAAAAATCAACTCATTGTTAATAGCAAACAGGCAATCACACAGTCATTCAGGTTGCTGGAAGCAAGCCAAAAAAAACTAAAGCAAAATCTTTCCGATGCCGCAGTAGTTGCAAACAATAAAAAGGAGTATACCGATCTCATTGAAAAGCAGGTGCGGCAATCCTTTAACAAGTACCCTTTTTTATCAATATATCTTGATGTTAACAATAGTGACCGGATCACCTTTTTCAATAGTACAGTTAGGATAGGAGCAGACGGCAAACTATTGGTAACGGAAAATATTACGATTAATAATGGTAATGGAACCCCCAATTATATATATAGAAATGAGCCTTCGGTTATGGAAGCGGGGATTATCAATAATGAGATCAAGCGGGGGATATATAGAACATTCCCTTTGTATTACGTCAACAAATACAAGTTATTTCAGAATACGACTTTTAAATTAAAAGAAGTGTTGAGAGACGGTCAGCCCGAACAATCCCGGATTGAAAAAAAGGATAAGGGTTTGCTCGTATATACTGGGAGTAGTAATTATTTTTTACCAACAGGAAAATATACTTACAGCATTACTTATGAATCTGAAAAGCAAATAAAATTTTTTAAAGAATATGATGAATTATATTGGAATGTAACGGGTAATAGCTGGTCCTTCCGGATTGACTCGGCAATGTGTACGGTTGTTTTACCAAAGGGGGCTTCAATAATAGCTGGAAAATGTTATACTGGTTTTCAGGGATCTGCTGGTGAAGACTGCATCTATACTACGACGACAGCAGGTGATAGTACGGTCGTTATTTTTAAATCAACAAAACCTTTTTTGCCAGATCAGGGATTGACAATTGCTATAGCATGGCCTAAAGGATTTGTAACGGCACCGGGCAAGTGGCAACAAATGAAATATTATTTTTTGAATAATAAAGCAGTATTCTTTTTACCAGTGGCAGCGTTATTCAGTAGTATATTTTGTTTCATCTTTTGGTGGCGATATGGCCGTGATCCCAAAAAAGGAATAATATATCCCCAATTTGAACCACCTGCTACGTTTTCACCTGCTGCATTGGGTTATATCTATAAACAAAAATTCAGCCGGCAACTTACAGCTGCCATGATAGTAGATGCTGCGGTTCGTAATCATATTCATATTGATGTGCAAAAGCAAGGAACAATATTCAAACATAATTCATACGGTATAAAAAATAGCGATAAGAATAAACAACCAAAGCAAAGTGATTATGAAGGATTTTTGAACAAAATAAAAAGCCTGATTGGTACTACTATCGAAAAAGGAACCTACAACAGTAGTTTGGGTAGTCTAAATACGTATATAGAAAAGTTTTGTAGAAAGAATTATAAAAACAAGGATGGGTTAATTAAAAATAATTATAAGGGATACTTTTCATTAAACAATACTTACCTCATTATTCCACTACTTGTTTGTATAGCTGCGGCAGCCTGGGCCATCTTTGATGGACTGATGCTTTCGATGATTGTAAAAAATTTCTGGCAACTGGGATATTTTGCAGCAGGCATTATATTATGTGTCTTTGTATTGATGCTTTATTCCAGATTGTTAAAAGCATATAGTCCGGAAGGACGTAAGCTTGCTGATCAAATTGAAGGCTTCCGTATGTTTTTAGCTACGGCAGATGAAAAAAGATTTGATTTGATGAACCCACCAGAAAAGTCATTGGCACTCTACGAAAAATATTTACCATTTGCTATTGCACTGGATTGTGAAATAGCCTGGGGAAAAAAGTTTGAAAATAGTATCAATTCTGCCTATTTAGATGGAAGAGATAATTCTTCGTTTTCACAAAGCTTTGTCAGTGATAAAGACAGCTTCAGTTCATCCTTTGCCTCATCATTTAGTGGCGCCATTTCTTCAGCCAGTACACCTCCTTCAAGTTCATCGGATGGAGGTTCTTCTGGTGGAGGTAGTAGCGGCGGCGGCGGCGGCGGCGGTGGTGGTGGTGGTTGGTAATGGTAGCTTAATTCCCTTTTTTTGATTGAAGAACAGCAAGTCCCTTCAATGTTTCGTCGCTATTATTTTTAAACAAACCCATTTTTTGGGAGTTAAAATAAAATTTTTCTCCAGATGGCCTGGTTATAGAAAACCATTTCAGCATACGCCAGTCTGCCTCAGCTTGTACATCACATTCAGCCAGATCGAATTCTTCAGGAGTTGCCGTTGTACTTGTTTTATAAAAAACTTTCTTGCCAACCAGGTATAATACTCCATATGAGTCAAAAAATTTTACCGACTGCTTGTATCTTTTAAAACTGGCATAATGATACAAGGCTGAATAGTCTACAGGTTCTGTAATTGTTTTCATTACAGACTTATACCGTTGTTCTTTCGCATTGAACATAAATACTACTATTAAAAGTCCAATGATTCCTCCGATAATTGCTCCAGTTAACATATCGATTAAATTTATTGGTGTCGTAATGCTTTACCCGCTCTTATTCCCAGGTGTTTTTCGTTTTCAGCAGTAATTATTCCATTTACAATTACATAGTGAAACCCTTTAGAATAAGCATGCGGCTTTTCAAAAGTGGCCATGTCTTTCACTTCTTTCTCATCAAAGATGACTATATCAGCTGCCATACCTTCTTTTAATAAACCCCGGTCCGTTAATTGAAATTTTTGTGCAGGTAAAGAGGTCATTCTCCGGATGGCTTCTTCCAACGAAATTACTTTTTCTTCCCGCACATATTTGCCCAGCACTCTTGCATTGGTTCCATATCCTCTTGGATGTGGCATACCGGCATTCCATACTCTGATACTGGCATCGCTGGCAAACATATTAAAAGGGTATTGCATAATGCGTTTTACATCTTCATCACCCATGCCATGAAAAACAGCACTTGCACCACCTTGCATCATGATGTCTATTACAGTTAATGCCTCTTCTTTTGCTTTATGTTTTCTTCCTTTCATCAGATTAATTTGTTCAATACTCTTTCCGTTGTATGATGTATCGGGAGAGAAATTGGCAACTACTGCATAACCAAAATGTTTTAGTTTTCTTTTCTTCAATCTTGCCAGCATCGAACTGATGACATATTTTTTTAAATCCGGTCTTTGCAATCTTGCCTTAATAGAATCCTGTCCATCAGCTAAAATATCATCCGGAATTAATGTACTGATAGAAGTACTGCTGGCGGTATATGGATATTGATCTATTGTAACATCAATACCTTCTCTTCTGGCTGCCTCTATCATCGGCACCGTTTCTTTACTTCTTCCCCAGTTGTGCTGACCGCTTAATTTAAAATGAGAAATTTCAACAGGAAGATTTGCTTCTCTGCCAATAGTTATAGCTTCTTGAATTGCCTGTGTCACACTATCACCTTCATCCCGCATATGGCTGGCATATACACCATTATACTTCGAAACTATTTTTGCAAGGTCGATAATCTCTGAAGTTTTGGTATAGGTTCCGGGTATATAAATCAACCCGGTTGACATCCCTACCGCTCCAT
>JAHEMM010000048.1:0-2810 GCA_024643655.1 Chitinophagaceae bacterium
AATAACGAAGGTTTATTGAATTTGATTGATAATAAAATTACTATACATTTTATTCATCGGGGATTAGCTTATTTATTGTTTATAATGATAATCATCTTTACTATCCGGCTTTATAAAATTTCCGGATCTGCTATTTTAAGCAAAACTAAATGGCTGCCGTTTTTTTTAATGACTATGCAAATTGTATTAGGCATTGCAGCTGTATTACTAAGCTTACAAATTATTCCTAATCAATGGGGAGCTTTTGAATGGATGGCGCAAATGCATCAATTGATAGCAATGTTTCTCTTATTATCACTTATCTGGATAGCATTTCTTGTGCGAAATAAACGTACTACTCTTTAGTATCATTTGACATAGCCCTTAATTATTACTAATTTTAGTAATAATCATTAAATACAATCATGAAAGCCTGGTTGCGGGGATTTATATATTCTTTTCCAATACAATTAGTATTACTGCATCTTCGAAAATACCAGGTGTTGCTGGTGTTTTGGTTTATACTTTTCAGTGTTGTTAATGGTACGTTCATGAAAACATTTGGTGCAGACTCATTGTTTCTTGCACCTGAATATCTTGGCAATGTAAATTCCTTTAGTACCGCCATTGTTGGAGCATCTATCGGTATGTTTATCATGAGTTGGAATATTGCCACATTTATTTTGTTCAGCCGCTATTTCAGATTTCTTTCAGCTACTACTAATCCATTCCTTAAATATTGTATTAATAATGCTATAATTCCCATTGTGTTTTTGGCATTCTATTGCTTCAAAGCATTTCATTTTGATCAATACAGGGAATTAATAAGTCCTACTGAAATACTTTTTCTTTTTGGTGGATTTTTTAGCGGGTTGATATTTATTCTGGCCGTTTCAATGGTTTATTTTTTTAGAGCAGATCGTTCTATTTTCAGAAAAATGATGCCGGTAATCAGTAATCCAAAATCCTATATTACACATTTGAAACCTATAAAGGAAGTCTATCATGGTGCGCCGTTGTTAAAAGTGGAAGTCTATTTTGATACGCCTATTAAATTAAGACCTGTACGGGATGTAGCGCATTACACAAATGATTTTGTTGCCACTATTTTCAAACGCCACCATTTTGCCGCAATCATTTCTGTGTTTGCTGCATTTTTATTTCTTTTACTGATAGGGTTTTTTCTTGATCATGCTTTTTTTCAATTACCAGCCGCAGCTAGTATTACTATATTTTTTTCAATACTTATTGGTGTAGCAGCCAGTATTACTTATTTTCTTCAAAGCTGGAGCATTCCTTATTTAATAGTGCTGGTGCTGATATTAAATTTCTTTTATAAGCAAGATTGGATAGATCCCCGCAATAAAGCGTATGGAATTAATTATTGGAATAAAGAGGATCGACCTGCTTATACTAAAGAGGGATTGCAGGATTTATGTAAACCTGAAAATGTAGAAGCAGATAAAAAGAATATGATAAATATTCTGGATACCTGGAAGAAAAAACAGGAGGAGGAAAAGCCTTTATTGGTATTAATCAACACAAGTGGTGGCGGGCATAGGAGTGCCACCTTTACCATGAGTGTATTGCAGCATCTTGACAGTATTACCAATGGAAATATTTTGAAAAAAACTTTTTTGATTAATGGTGCTTCTGGTGGAATGATTGGTGCTGCTTATTTCAGGGAATTATATTTGCGGAGAAAACAAGGACAAAACATACGCCTTCAGGATAAAAGTTATGTTGATGATATTGCAGGTGATCTGCTCAATCCAATTTTTACATCATTCTTTGCAAGGGATCTTATTTCGCCGGCACAAAAATTTAGTATCGGGCCGTACCAATATGTAAAAGACCGGGGTTATGCATTTGAACAAAAACTTAATGATAACACACATGGTTTTTTGAATAAACAACTGAAAGATTATGTAGCAGACGAAAAAGCGGCGAATATTCCTTTAATGTTTTTTAATTCTGTAGTAACAAGGGATAGCCGTAAAATGATTATCAGCACACAACCAGTCCGATTTATGATGCAGGCGCCGCAGGATTCAGTTAGAATTCCTGGAGTAGATCCCGATGCGATTGATTTTACCACTTTTTTTGCAAAACAGGATCCCTATAATATTCGTATGCTTTCTGCCATGCGGATGAATGCAACTTTCCCGATAATATTACCCAATGTTTGGCTGCCATCAAATCCTGTTATTGATGTAATGGATGCAGGATTGAGAGATAATTTCGGGCAAGAGACATCTCTTCGTTTTTTAGTTTCTTTTGAACAATGGATTAACGAAAATACCCGTGGTGTTCTCATTATTCAAATAAGGGATCGTTCTGCCGGAGCCTGGGAAGCTCCCTATTTATCAGAAGATATAACCGATCATGCTACAAAACCATTTTTACTATTGCAGCATAATTGGTTTAAAATGATGGAGTTTTTTCAAAATGACATGTTGAATTATCATATTAGAGGAAGCGGTTCTCCGGTTTATAAAGTGGCTTTTCAATATGCTGCTGCTCAAGAAGAAAATAAAGCGGCATTAAATTTTCATCTTACCAAAAGGGAAGAAAGAGATATTATCGAAACAGTAAAATCAACATCCAATCAGAAAAGCTTTCAAAAAGTAATGACATTATTTAAGAAAGTCGAAGTGCCGGATGCTACACCGGTTGATGCAACCAGAAACAACTTTTTCTTACAGCGATAAGAAGATTTTTGGCAGTTTCTGCAGGATCTCCATCAATATGTAATGGTGCTTCAGACTTATTGATAATTTCCAGATTGTCTGTTTGAAAATAAATTATACTTGTTTTATTTTTTTCTAAAC
>JAHEMM010000048.1:2910-5648 GCA_024643655.1 Chitinophagaceae bacterium
GCTATGACCACATCCGTTATTTTTTGTTCTTCAATAATTGGATGAAGGAATGAATAATCGCCACTTGCAACAGAAGGGAAAAATTGAAAAGGAATATTTTTTTCCTTGGTTTTTTTTTCAATTAATTGATATAAATCTTTTTTTCCTTTTGTTCCAGAAATAGGATTAATGATATAAATAATATTGCGAGCCATATCAGGGTAACATAAATGTGTACAAATGTACTCTTCGTATGCGAATCGCAATTGTGGGGTCTTTTGGGGCAATGACAGTATAAATTTTCAAAGCCTTTTTACCTGAGAAAATTTTTCTGAGTTTTTCGAGTGAAAGGGAAAGATTCGTAATGCTGTCTGCTTTGAATAATTCATTTTGTTCTTCATCATAAAACAAAAAAAAGCGATACCATGCATCCGGCACATCTTCTGTAAATGTTATTTCAAGATTACCTGGCTTTTTCCAATCAGTACTCTTAAGTTTTTTGCAATTTTTAGTTTCGTCTTCTACGGAAGTAGTAATTACTTTTTTATTGTTTAATTTAATCGTCCAGCTTCCTGTTTGGGCATTTGTATTCATTATTGAAATAAGCATTGCTGCCATTAATAATATTTTCATTATTTCTTTTTTTCTGACTATTTGACGATTTGGTTCAACTATCGTTGCAACGATACTACCATCGCATCAAGGTGCTGGCCCAGGTAAATCCACTTCCAAATGCAGCGAGACAAACTAGGTCACCCTCCTTTATTTTTCCTTTTTCCCAGGCTTCGCATAATGCAATAGGAACAGATGCGGCAGTAGTATTGCCATATTGTTGAATATTGTTATATACCTGATTATCCGAAAGCTTTAATTTTTGTTGTACAAATTGTGCAATTCGAAGATTAGCCTGATGCGGAATTAGTAAATTTATATCTGTGGTTTGAAGATTATTTGCATTTAATGCTTCCATTATTACTTCAGGAAATTTTACCACCGCTTTTTTAAATACCGCTGGTCCGTCCATATTGGGGAATACCTGTGCATCATCAATCATAGCATGGCTAAAAAACATTTGTCCAATCTCTGCCTGATCGAAACTGGCATATTTTTCTGGCATCCAATGATTGGCATGCGTACCTGGATTATACATTGCTAAAATCTCTGCACTTTCACCATCACTGTGTAAGTGATTGCTTAAGATACCACGATTCGCTTCTTCTGTAGGTTGCAATACAACGGCTCCTGCACCATCACCAAATATTACAGAAACATTTCTGCCTCTTGTACTAAAGTCCAGACCAAAAGAATGTTTCTCAGCACCTACTACTAATATATTTTTATACATGCCAGTTTTAATAAACTGATCGGCAACGGTAAGTGCATATACAAAACCAGAGCATTGATTTCGTACATCCAATGCGCCAATTTCTTTCATTTTCATGGCTCGTTGAAGTAATACGCCACATCCCGGAAAATAGTAATCGGGGCTTAGTGTAGCGAAAATGATAAAATCAATATCCTGTGGAGTGATGCCTGCCCTTTCAATGGCAATAGTAGCAGCTTCTACTCCCATTGTCGTTGTTGTTTCTTCTGTACGATGGGCATATCTTCTTTCTTTTATACCCGTTCTTTCTTGAATCCATTCATCACTGGTATCCATGTATTTCAACAGATCATTATTGGTTACAACATTGGTAGGAACATACATGCCAATACCGGCAATTATACTTTTTTTCATAGCAAACAATTGAAAAAGGAAGATAAGTAATGTGAGTGAATTGAAACAGTTTCATTTTACAACAATTTCAATTCCTTTGAATTACATCTCAAATTGTCTAATGAATATCAGTTAAACGAAGAATTTCCCTTGCAAATTTTTCTGTTTCGACTATTACGGATTCAACATCTTTTGATTTGATGTAGGAAGCTAAAACATGATTCCCGGTATTAGGCAGCGCCACTTGTCTTTTCAAACTATCGGGTGTGCTTAATTGGTCAAACATTCTTTTCATTGCTGAAACTTTTACTACTGGATCCTGATGCTCTTCATCTTTATAATAATATAAAAGTAGTGTTGGCTGTTTTACTTTATTAAAAACAGATTCCTTCATCGTTGTTTCTAACAATTCTTCCAGTTGTACTAAAGAGCTTGTAACATACCTGTTATTCCAATATTGAGCATATATGGCTGTAGTGTCTTCTACTGTACGATGTTTGCCGGTAATAAATTCAGCAATTTGTAATCCCCAGGGGTTGTTTAGCATCCAAGCTTTGCTATCGTTGATGGCAATATTCGGAGAGAGTAAAATTAACCCGGCAATTTCTGGAAATTCAGCGGCTAACTTAAGTGCTAATGTACCACCTGTAGAGGTTGACATTAAGATTACCTTTTTGCCAAGTTGTTTTCCGATAGCGTAAGCTTCTTTGGCTGAATTCCAGAGACCTTCGGCTGTAAAGTTGGCAAGAGGTTCTGTCGTATCTATTCCATGTGCATCCAGTCTGCTTAAAAATAAATTACAACCAAACTTTTGTGCAAATTCAAAATGTAAAGGGTCGCCTTCTTCCTGACTAGCAGAAAAACCATGCAGATAAACAACAGCATAGTCGGTTTCATTTTTTAATGAATCGTTGGACCAGATAATTCTTGCTTCATTATCGGGCTTTATTTTATGCTTTGCTTCATTATCAACGATGTATTGCTCTAAAGCCATTGATCCGGTTGGAATAGCCGGAAGGTCATTTGTATATTTTGGAGTAGA
>JAHEMM010000048.1:5748-8602 GCA_024643655.1 Chitinophagaceae bacterium
TATGGAGATCAGAAACATAGCAATTATTGCCCACGTTGACCACGGTAAAACTACTTTGGTTGATAAAATTTTACATGCTACCAAAGTGTTCCGTGAGAATCAGGATACTGGTGAATTGATAATGGATAGCAATGACCTTGAAAGAGAAAGAGGGATTACAATCTTTAGTAAGAATGCATCCGTTGTTTATAAAGGTGTAAAAATAAATGTAATTGATACGCCTGGTCACGCCGACTTTGGTGGTGAAGTAGAAAGAGTATTGAAAATGGCTGACGGTGTTTGTTTGTTGGTGGATGCTTTTGAAGGGCCAATGCCACAGACAAGATTTGTATTACAAAAAGCATTGCAGTTAAACCTGAAGCCAATTGTAATTATTAATAAAGTTGACAAGCCCAATTGTCGTCCCGATGAAGTACATGATGCGATATTTGAATTGTTCTTCAATTTAGATGCAACAGAAGCACAGCTTGATTTTCCAACTTTTTATGGTTCCGGAAAAAATGGCTGGTTTAATGATTCATTAGAACAGATTGAAGGCATTGATCCTTTGTTGGATGGTATTGTAAAATATGTACCACCGCCAAAAGTGAATGAAGGACCTGTACAAATGCAGATCACTTCATTGGACTATTCTTCTTTCCTGGGTCGTATTGCTGTAGGAAAAGTAAGTCGCGGTGTGTTGAAGGATGGACAGAATGTGGTGTTAATGCAAGCGGATGGAAGCGTAAAGAAAACGAAAGTAAGAGAGTTGTATGTGTTTGAAGGAATGGGAAAAAAGAAAGTAACAGAAGTGGTAGCTGGTGATTTATGTGCAGTAGTTGGTATTGAAGATTTTAATATTGGTGATACTATTTCTGACGCAGAAACACAAGAGGCTTTACCGGTAATAAGTGTAGATGAACCAACAATGAATATGTTGTTTTCAGTCAATAATTCACCATTCTTTGGTAAGGATGGAAAATTTGTTACATCAAGACATCTTAGAGATAGATTGATGAAAGAAACTGAAAAAAATCTTGCATTAAGAGTAGAAGATAGTACTGAAGGTGATAGTTTGATGGTCTATGGTCGTGGTATCCTCCATTTAGGAATATTGATAGAGACTATGCGTCGTGAAGGATATGAATTAACAGTAGGTCAGCCACAGGTTATTCTTAAAGAAGTAAATGGTGTAAAGTGTGAGCCATATGAAAATCTGGTGGTTGATGTGCCACAGGAATTTGCAAGTAAAGTAATTGATTTGGTAAGCCGTCGTAAAGGTGAAATGCTGATTATGGAAACCAAGGGTGAAATGCAGCATCTGGAATTTGAAATTCCTTCCAGAGGTTTGATTGGTTTGCGTACACAAATGCTTACAGCTACTACCGGAGAAGCGGTAATGGCGCATCGCTTTATAGATTATAAACCATGGAAAGGACCAATTCCCGGAAGAAATAATGGTGTATTAATCTCGAAGACAACAGAAAAAACTACTGGTTACTCAATTGATAAATTACAGGACAGAGGTTCATTCTTTGTAGATGCTGGTGAAGAAGTATATGCTGGTCAGATCATTGCAGAAAATATTAAACCTGGAGATCTGGTAGTAAATGCTACCGAGATGAAAAAACTGACTAACCACCGTGCAAGCGGTAGTGATGATGCTACTCGTATCGCTCCAAAAACGTTGTTGACATTAGAAGAATGTATGGAATATATTCAGCATGATGAGTGTATTGAAGTAACACCCAACTTTATTAGAATGAGAAAAGTGGTGTTGAATGAAGACGAGAGAAAGAAAGTGCAGAAGAAAATGGAAGCTGAAGCTGTTTAGATTTTATAAACTATTAATTTTTTTATGAAACCCGTAACGATGTTGCGGGTTTTTTAATTTTTAAAGTTTTTATTTCGTTGTATTTTTGTGGCTCAATTAAGATGTATGCGAAAGTGGGTTTTGATAGTAGGTTTCACCTTAAGTTATATGCTGATGAATTCAGCCGTTTCTGCTCAATGTTCAATTTGCACAAAAACTACTCAACAACTAGGCGAAAAACCCGCCAAAGGGATGAACTCGGGTATTCTTTATCTCGCATTTGCACCGTTTGCAATCGTAGGCTACATTGGTTACCGTTGGTGGAAGAATAATAAAGATGTTGAATAGTCATTCATCAAAAATCTTTTATTCCTTTTTATACATTGTTTATCTTGGGTAGATAAAACTACCGCAAATGCAAAAGCTACTTCTGTTATTTATTCTTACACCATTATTTATTACGGCACAACAACTTCCAACTATTGAAGAAAAAACAAAAGACCTGAAAAAGATGGAAGGGTTTTTAAATTGCTATTGGGATGAAAGTGGAGGAAAGATTTGGCTTGAGGTAGATAAATTAGACACTGAGATTTTATATGTTACGTCTCTTCCGGCAGGATTAGGATCAAACGATATTGGATTAGACAGAGGCCTTTTAGGTAGAGAAAGAATTGTCAGGTTTTCAAAAACGGGACGAAAGATTTTTTTAGTACAACCAAATACTAGTTTCAGGGCCATTACAAATGATATAGCTGAACGAAGAGCCGTGGAGCAATCTTTTGCACAATCTATTTTGTGGGGTTTTACAGCAGAAGCTGCAACAGGAAACCGGTTTTTAGTAGATGCAACAGATTTTTTACTAAGAGATGGAATGCAGGTAGCTAATACTTTACGACAAGGGAAGCAGGGAATTTATTCGATTGATAAAACCCGTTCTGCTATTTATTTACAACGTACAAAAAATTTCCCGCAGAATACAGAATTAGAAGCTACCATCACTTTTATAAATAATGATGGTACTACAGGTAATTATGTAAACTCCGTTACACCATCACCAGAAGC
>JAHEMM010000048.1:8702-20578 GCA_024643655.1 Chitinophagaceae bacterium
GGAGAAATTGATTTACGAAATGCATATGATCAAAAAATTGGCGATTGGGATAAAGTTTCCATTGCCTATGGCTATAGCGATTTTAAAAATGGAACCAATGAAACCACTTCATTGAATAAAATATTGGCAGATGCTGCTGCAAAAGGTTTGCAATTTATTTCTGACAGAGATGCCAGAGCAGAAGGAGGCTTACATCCTCAGGCACATTTGTGGGATAATGGTACAAATGCGGTAGCTGAATTAAAAGAAGTAATGAAGGTTCGTGGTGTTGCTATTAAAAATTTTAGCGAAAAAAATATACAGCCAGGTATGCCAATGGCAATGTTGGAAGATGTGTTGGTGCCTGTTTATTTTGCACATCGCTATCAGTTAGAAGCTGTTTCGAAAATAGTGGGTGGAATGTATTATACCTATGCATTGCGTGGCGATGGACAAACAGTTACAAAGGCGTTAACAAAAGACGAGCAGCGAAAAGCATTGTATGCATTATTCGATTGTCTGGATCCGGAATTTTTACAATTGCCGGATAGAATTGTTCAGCTCATTCCACCCCGGCCTGCAGGGTATGAATTTACCAGAGAATTATTTACAAAAAGAACAGGATTGGCTTTTGATGCATTATCACCGGCTGAAACAGCTGCGGATCTGCCGCTTTCTTTTTTATTTAACGCTCAACGTTTGAATAGAATGATGCAATATGAAGCAGCCAATGATGGATTAGGTGTTTATGAAATGATCAATACATTAATAGCAAGAACCTGGAAAGCACCCCGACTTACGGGAATAAAACGATTAATACAATTGCAAACAGAGCAGATACTACTTACTTATATGCTGGCTGCCAGTGTAAATGATAATAATTCTTATGCTGTAAAATCTGTATTACAAAAAGGATTGTCAGAATTAAAAGTATTTATTAATACCAGAGAAAAAATTGAGAAAGACGAACTATACAAAGGGCATTTTTTACTGGCATTGGAAAGAATGAAAAACCCTGCTGAAGCTAAACCAACTATGCATAAAGAAGCACCTCCGGGATCACCGATAGGATGCGACTGGAATTAAAAAGCTTTTAATTTTGAATGACGAGCTTATGAAAACTATGATTGATTTTTAAAAATAAATTCCGTTAGATAAATAGGGGAGATCGATTGACAATTGTGTAGCGGAAATATTTTTTGAAAGATTATTTTTCCTGAAAGGTCTGAACAAGTAATTAACAAGAGTTAATAAATAACTCTATCCAAATTATACGTAAAATAGCCACTATTTATTAGCAATAAACTTATACAAATTGAATTCGCCTTTAATAAAAAGGTCTTCTATTTCCTTTTTTAATGCAGTTTTATCTATGCCTTTCATTCTTTTTTGTTCTATAAGATAAAATGCTCTTTCGGCCAATAACCAAAAATTATTATCAGTAATATGTGATTTTTGTAATTGATGTGTAATGATATTCATTAACTCAATGATCCCTTCTTTTTGTGAAGCAATTGTTTTTACAACGGGCACTTCATTATAATGTTTGCTAAAAGCAGGCGCCAGCATTTGCCGTAGATTATTTACGAAAAGATCTGCATCAGGCCTGTCTGCTTTATTTACTACAAACACATCAGCAATTTCCATTAACCCGGCTTTCATCGTTTGTACTTCATCACCAGCTTCCGGTACCATTACTACTACAGTAACATCAGCTAATCCTGCAATTTCAATTTCGCTTTGCCCTACACCAACAGTTTCTACAATGATATGATCGAACTGAAAGAATTTCAGTAAATCGGTTATCTCAATAATCTTCGGGTGTAAGCCACCCATAGACCCACGAGTGGCCAGCGAACGGATATATACATTCGGGTTGGTGTACCAGTCACTCATTCGGATTCTATCACCCAATACTGCGCCAAGATTAAACGGTGAAGAGGGATCTACACAAAGTACCGCTACTTTTTTCCCTTCATTTATCCAATGACCGATCATTGCATCAACCAATGTACTCTTTCCAGCACCGGGTGGTCCGGTAATACCAGTAATTTTTACAGAAGATGCAGGTAAAGACTGAAGCATTTCTTCATAGCCATTATATTCATTTTCTACCAATGAAATACTTCTGGCTAATGCTTTCATACTTCCAGCAAGTATTTCCTGCTTAAGTTGCTGCCACATATACTGCAAAGTAGTTACAAATAAGTTAAGTAAACCAAGTGTTGAAATATTTTTATAATAGCCGCATCGAAAAAATAAAAAACACCACTAAAATTATCAGAATGCCGGGTATGTAAACAAGGGTTTACCAGAGTTGATATATACCATAGAGACAATAATAACTCCATCAGATCACTACCAGTATTATTTAATACCTTTCCCGCTATTAATTTTTTAGTTACATCTTTTTATACTGCTAAAGACGCATAATGAATAAATCTTTCAAAAATATTGTACTTGATTGTGAGAGAATGAAATATCCTAATTCTGGTTTATATCATTATTGCCTGAATCTCGCAACAACGCTACAACAAAATATTAATGAAGTAAATGAAAAACTTTATTTGTATGTAAGGGAAAAAACCCGTCCGGATTTTAAAGGTGAATTTAGCTTTCTTGACCAGCATTCTCTCCATAAGCTTTATTTACCCAAAAAAGGTCAATTTGATATTTGGCATTGTACCTATCAAGGGAGTAACTATTTTCCTTTTACTAAAAAAATGCCGGTAGTACTTACTATTCATGATCTCAATTTTTTATATGATAAAAGTAAAAATGAGCAAAAGAAAAATAAAGCAATCAAACTTCTTGCTACTAAAATTGCTTCAGCTGATTATTTAATAGCTATCTCAGCATATGTGTTGAATGATATACAACAGCATTTTGATTTGACAAACAAACGATTTAGCGTAATCTACAATGGATGCAATAAAGGGGTCTACGATGCAACAGCAATGCCGGAAAATAAAAAAATAAACGCACCATTTTTATTTACAATTGGAACTGTTGTCGATAAGAAGAATTTTCATGTATTGCCATGTCTGTTAAAAAATAATAATCGGTTGCTGGTAATAGCCGGAGAGCTGCAAAGTGAATCGTATAAAGCCAAAATAATTGCCGAAGCTATAAAACATAAAGTGCAAGACCGGGTTATATTTACCGGACCAATTTCTGAAGAAGAGAAAAGTTGGTATATGAATAATTGCGAATGTTTTGTTTTTCCTTCATTGGCAGAAGGGTTTGGATTGCCTGTTATTGAGGCCATGTATTTTGGTAAGCCGGTAATTCTTTCAAAGCTTACTTCACTGCCAGAAATTGGTGGTGATGCGGCTTATTATTTTAACGACTTTGAGCCTGCAAATATGCTTGAAGTACTTGAAGAAAGTCTTTCACATTATCAAACACATAATCCGGTGGAGAATATTAAAGCAAGAGCTGCCATCTTTGATTGGAATAAAGCGGCAATAGAACATCTGGAAGTGTATAGAAGTTTGTATTAATCGAGATTATCTATATTCTACAATATAGGGTTTAAATTATTGTATAATTCTTAAAATCAAATGGCCTGATCCCGGTTTTTTTTTCAAACCAATATAAAAATCTGTCAGTTAGTTTGAATTTTTTTTTGCTGATATCTATATCCAGTTTCCAGTTTTGATTCGTAACTCTTTTATGCATCACTTGCGGATGTGTATCGGTAAAGGTTGTTAATGAATCGTAATCGGAAAAATCATAAACTCCTTCGGTCTTTAAATAGTTTTGCCATTCTTCGGATTCTTCAAACCAGAAACGGCCAACATTTTTATGTTTTGCAATCATTTGTGCAGGACTTTTTACCCAGCCATAATGATAAACGGATGCATCAATTTGTTTGACTTTTACTTTTTTATTATCTAGCCGAAAGCCTTGTGCATCACGATAAGCTGTTATATTTCGATTATGCCGTATTATTCTCACTTCTTTATTATACCATCTACGGCTATCACCGATATAATCATAGGTGGCATAAAAATGAACATAATTAAACAGTAATCCTTCTACTTTTTTGTTGTCAAGGTGTTTTCGGGTGGATGCTAAAATATTGGCATGATATTTTTCGTGAACCACTTCATCTCCTTGTATGTAAAAAACCCAATCAGTATCATCCGATACATATTGCAATGCTTTATTCGTTTCAACGGCAAGTACAGTGCCTCCTTGTCGTAAGTTCATATCCCATTCGCTATACACAATTTTTATTTTCGCTGAATCTATACTTCTGATTAATGTATCAGTATCGTCTTCTCCTTTATCAATACTTACAATCATTTCGTCTACTACTGGTAATATTGAACAAATGGCTTCCACAATGGGATAGTCATTCAGTATTGCATTCTTAATAATCGTTACCCCTGTTATTTTCATTTGATTAACCTTGCTTCTATTAATTTTGCTAAGTTAACCAATACCACAATTACAATATATTGCAGGTTAAATGAAGTATACAATAGTTGAGTGAAAGGAGTTTATTGTAAAAGTGTAAACCTGTAGCGATTTTTTGCAATCAGGTAGTATTTCATAGTATATAATTAGCATATTAATGACCAATTTTATTCCCATATTCCCACTTGCACTAGTAGTTTTTCCTGGAGAAAATCTTAATCTGCATATTTTTGAACCAAGGTATAAGCAGCTTATCAATGAATGTATTGCTGAAAAGAAACCCTTTGGCATACCTGTTGTGATAAATAATAAAGTGCAGGAGTTTGGCACTTTAATAGAAATAGTAGAAATATCTAAATTGTATGATTCCGGGGAGATGGATATTAAAACAAATGGAGTGAAAGTTTTTCGAATGCTGGAACAGATAAAAGAAATTCCTGAAAAATTATACAGCGGGGCCATTGTGAGCTATCCGGAAAATTATAATAATGGAAGCTCAGGACTTATGCAAAAAGTAATGGGCCATCTTCGCCAGCTCCATCAATTGCTGAAAGTTGAAAAAACATTTTTACAACCAGATACAGCACTTACTGCTTTTGAGATTGCCCATCATGTCGGTTTGACAATAGAAGAGGAATATGAATTATTGCTTTTACAAGACGAATTACATCGGCAGGAATATCTGAAACGTCATTTGCTCAAAGCAATTCCAATGGCACAGGGGATGGAACAGTTGAAGGAAAAAATAAAATTAAATGGTCACTTTAAAAATTTAAGTGGGTTTGATCTGTAATTTCAACAAATTCAAAAAAAATAAATGCTAACAACTCTTTGTTTTGATTTTGGCAACACCCGTAAAAAATGTGCTGTATTTATAAATGTAGAACTTAAAGAAGTTATTTCATTGGCTGATGATAGTATAGAATTAATTCAATCATTAATAAATAAATATAAACCCGAAAAATCTATTCTTTCTTCTGTTGTCGATCATAACCCGGCAATGGAAGACTTACTTGCTGCAACAACAAAATTTCATAAGTTAAGTCACCTTACAAAAGTTGCTTTTACAACTCCGGTTGGCAAGCCGGAAACTATTGGTGCTGACAGACTGGCTTTAACGGCCGCGGCAGTACATTTCTTCCCGGATAAAAATAATTTTGTAATCGGTTTAGGAACCTGTGTTACCTATAATTTTATTAATAAGTATCATGAGTTTATAGGTGGTGCCATTTCCCCTGGTTTGGAAATGCGGCTAAAATCCCTGCATTACTATACGGCAAAACTCCCGCTGGTAAAGGCTGACAGCAATATTCCATTGATGGGATACGATACAACGACCAATATTTTGACAGGCGTAGTGTTGGGAATGGCCAAGGAAATTGATGGTTTTATTACCGAATATGAAGAAAAATATGGCAACTTTAACGTCCTCTTAACCGGGGGAGATATAGTCTATTTGGCTTCACACCTTAAAAAGAAGATATTTGCAGACCCTGATTTAATATTTAAAGGTTTGTATGCAATTAGTGAAGTTAATAACCCCTAAGAAAATCAATAAGTTACAAGTGATTTTGTTAACTTTTTTGGTTTTGTTTTTTACTGCTTTTCAACCGGTTTTGGCACAGGATAACTCGCCATACTCCAGATATGGCATTGGTGACCTTGTTCCACACTCCAATATTAATACCCGGGGTATGGGAGGTTTGTCTGCAGCATATAATGAAATGCTTTCATTAAATTTTAATAATCCGGCCTCATTTTCATCTTTTCAAACAGATAAAGAGGCCAGATCCAAAAAATTAAAAGCAGGCCGGGCAATTTTGGATGTGGGCTTAAATTTTGAAAACCGGACTTTGAAAGATCCTGCATTTACACAACGATTTACAGCCAGTAATGCATTGTTTTCCTATGTACAAGTTGGATTACCGTTAAAAGCTAATTGGGGTTTAAGTTTTGGATTACGTCCTATCTCCCGTATCAGTTATAATATCCGGAGAAGAGAATTGTTGATAGATCCAAACACATCACAACCTATTGATAGTGCACTAACATCATTTAAAGGTGAGGGTGGTGCATACCTTGCCTCAATTGGTACTGGCTTCAGTATTTTTAATAAAATGAAAAAGGATAAGAAAGATCCTAATCAATTAATTGGTGAAGAAAAATTAAGTGTTGGTTTTACGGCTGGTTATTTATTTGGTAAGAAAGATTATAGTACTAGAAGAACCTTGTTTAATGACACTGTATTTTATTATCAGGCAAATTATCAGACAACGACCAATTATGGCAACCTGAATTTTAGTGCAGGATTACAATATAAAGTGCCGGTAAAAAAGAATTTGATCTTAACTGTCGGTGCTTATGGTAGTTGGGGACAAAAGCTAAATGCAACTCAGGATATTCTAAGGGAAACGTTTACTTATAACCAGGAAGTTGGTGAACTGAGATTAGATAGTGTATCAGATAAGCGGGATGTGAAAGGTAAAATTGATCTTCCTTCTTCCATTACTACTGGGTTTGTATTACAGAAGCTACCCGTTTTAAATAAAGAAGCTGGCTGGCTTTTTGGAATTGATTTTGCAAAGCAGAACTGGTCTAATTATCGGTTTTATGGATTAAGAGACTCCTTAATAAATAATTGGGAGCTAAGAGTAGGCGGGCAGGTTGATCCTATTCCTAAACGAAATTATTTTAGTAATATCTCTTATCGGTTTGGCTTTTTTATAGGGCCTGATTATGTACAAGTAGGAAAAAAATTAAACCGAATTGGTGGAAGTTTTGGTTTGGGCTTACCATTGGCTACGAACAGACAGGCACCCAATCAGGCTACAAGAATTAACCTTGCAATGGAATATGGCAAAAGAGGTAACAATAGTAATTTGCTTAGCGAAAATACATTCAGGCTATCACTAGGGTTTTCACTCAGCGATTTCTGGTTTATTAAACGCAAGTATGACTAATTCTTTATTAAAAAATATTTTTTTACAAACAGCAGCTTTCATTACGGGCTGCTGTTTGCTTTACAGTTGCGAGAATGATGTAAAAAAAGTAGACGATCTTACAAAGAAGGTCATTATGCAGGAAGAGATAATAGGTATGGAAAGTTTGATGAGCCAGGATGGAATAATGAAGGCAACATTAAAAGCCCCTTTAATGCTACGAGTGTATGCTGATACGATATATGTTGAATTTCCTAAATCATTGCATGTCGATTTTTTTGACTCTACTAAGAAGGTAGAAACATGGCTCGATAGTAAGTATGGGAAGTATTATGAAAACATTGGATTGGTTTATTTAAGAGATAGTGTGGTAGTAATTTCAATAAAAGGAGATACTTTAAGAAGCCCCGATCTTTGGTGGGATCAGAATAAGAAAATATTTTACACCGAAAAGCTTGCCACCTATAGAGCTCCCGGGAAAGATATAACAGCTTCAAAAGGAATGGAGGCAACACAAGATTTTACCAGTGTAATTTTCAAATTTCCAACCGGGCCTATTCAGGTATCAGAAAACGGTTTTCCCGAAAATCAATAAAAATCCTTGTTGATACTTTCTTTTAAATTCATTTGCAGTTTCTTTAACTTCACAACAAACAAAAAATATGTCATTTAAAAATAAAACGGCTATCATTACTGGTGCTACCCGTGGAATTGGAAAAGCAATCGCTTTACGCCTGGCAAAAGAAGGAGCAAATATTGTTGTTGCTTCTAAAAGTGTAATAGAAAATCCTAAACTTGGTGGCACCATCTATTCAGCAGCCGAAGAAATAGAAGCTGCCGGAGGACAAGCATTAGCAGTGCAATGTGATATACGATTTGAAGAGCAGGTGCAACAGGTAATTGATAAAGCGGTTGAAAAATTTGGAGGTATTGATATTTTAATAAATAATGCATCCGCTATTAATCTTACTACTACAGAAAAAACAGAACCAAAGCGTTTTGATCTGATGCATGATATCAATGTACGGGGAACATTTTTTGTAACAAAAGCTTGTGTGCCACATTTAAAGAAAGCGGAGAATCCGCATATACTTACATTATCACCACCTATTAATTTGGATCCAAAGTGGTTTGAAAATCATGTAGCCTATACCATTACAAAATATAGTATGAGTATGATGACATTGGGCTGGGCAAAAGAATTTAAAAAAGACAGGATTGCTGCCAATGCGCTTTGGCCAAGAACTACCATTGATACAGCAGCGGTACGAAATTTATTAGGAGGAGAAGTGCTGGCCAATATGAGCCGTACAACGGATATCCTTTCAGACAGTGCTTATTATATATTAAGTAAACCTTCCGGCGAATGCACCGGCAACTTATTTATTGATGAACAAGTATTGGCGAATGAGGGTATTACTGATCTTGCAAAATATTCGGTAGTGCCGGGAGCACAGTTGTATACTGATTTGTTTGTTTAGAAAATAATTATAATCGCAAAAAAAGTCCCGTTTATTAGCGGGACTTTTTTATAAGTTATTTTTCTTCTGTTGTATCCATTGTGTTTTCATGTATTTTTTCAGGCCGCATCTGTGGAAACAATAACACGTCCTGTATCGAAGGTTGGTTAGTTAGTAACATACACAACCGGTCTATTCCAAAACCAATACCCGAAGTAGGAGGCATACCATATTCTAAAGCCCGTAGAAAATCATAATCAATAAACATGGCTTCATCATCCCCTCTTTCCATCAGCCTGGCCTGTTCTTCAAATCGTTCTCTTTGATCAATCGGATCATTCAATTCACTATACGCATTGGCTATTTCTTTTCCGTTTATTATTAATTCAAATCGTTCTACCAATCCATGTTTATCACGGTGCTTCTTCGTTAACGGACTCATCTCCACCGGGTAATCAATGATAAATGTTGGCTGTATATAATTCTTCTCGCATTTTCCACCAAAAAGTTCATCAATGAGCTTTCCTTTACCCATTGTATTGTCAACTGAAATATGTAATTGCTTACAAACAGAACGAAGCTGATCTTCATTCATTTTACTTACGTCAATGCCTGTATGTTCTTCAATAGCATCATAAATGCTGATACGTTTGTAAGGCGCTTTGAATGAAATCGTTTTGTCGCCTACAATTACATCAGATGTTCCGCAAACATCGGTCGCTGCTTTTTCCAAAAGTTGTTCTGTTGTTTCCATCATCCAGAAATAATCTTTATACGCCGTATAAAATTCAAGAATGGTAAATTCAGGGTTATGCGTACGGTCCATCCCTTCATTACGGAAGTTGCGGCTAAATTCATACACCCAGTCAAAGCCACCAACGATCAAACGCTTTAAGTATAATTCGTTCGCAATTCTTAAATACAAAGGAATGTCCAATGCATTATGATGTGTCATAAATGGTCTTGCTGCTGCTCCACCGGGAATGCTTTGCAAAACAGGTGTATCTACTTCTAATGCACCATGATTATTTAAAAAGGTACGGATGGAATTGACCAGCTTTGTTCGTTTAATAAATGTTTCTTTTACAGCCGGGTTAATGATAAGATCTGCATACCGCTGGCGGTATTTAAATTCAGGATCAGTAACGGCATCAAAAGTTTGTCCATCTGCTTCCTTTACGATTGGTAATGGATGTAAGGATTTGCTGAGTAAGGTTAATTGATTTACATGCACAGAAGTTTCGCCAGTCTTGGTAATAAACACCCTTCCTCTTATTCCGATGATATCGCCGATATCCAAAAGTTTTTTCCAGACAATATCATAAAGTGTTTTGTCTTCGCCGGGGCATATCTCATCTCTTTTGATATAAAGCTGAATACGACCTTTGGAATCCTGCAGTACACAAAAGTTTGCTTTGCCCATATCTCTAACACTCATGATGCGGCCGGCAAGACATACGTCTGCAAACTCTTCTTTAATTTCTTCAGAATAATTTGCTTTAATATCAGTTGAAAAAGCATTGACTGGAAAAAGAGGCGCCGGATAAGGCTCAATGCCCATCATGATCAATTCTGCCAGCTTTTCTCTGCGTAATAGTTCCTGCTCGGATAGTTGTTGTGTACTCATGACTAAATAATAGTGATTTAAACTACGCCATTATAAAGTCTTGAAGCGGCTTGCCACTCAAGTTTGGCGTAGGGTGGCAAAGGTACTGGATAGGGTGCAGCAGGCAAAGACAAAAAACCTCTCTGTTACAAGATTTATTAACTGGTTAAATAAGATTCAGGAACAAACAGGTCCATACACAATATGCATGGTTTTTTGGTAAAATTTTTTAACTCTCTGGTTGAGGTTTTTCAGGTTCTTTCATTTTTTTTCGGGAGATCTTCCTGATCACAACCACCAGCAACCAGATTATGAGTGCCGTTCCCCCAAAGCCAAGAATAAATGCTGCTACTTCAGATCCGGTACAAGAAAGACTGCAAGCCAAAGCAGCAACGAGACCAATTAATAATATGGCTGCTATTACAGATAAAATGATCAATAGAGTTTTGTTCCCATTCGAAATTTCAGAAGAATGTTTGATTGCCCTGACCTGCTCTTTTAATAACAATTTTCTTTCTTTCCATTTTAAAGTATTACCATTAGCATCTTTCATGGAAGCTAAAAACTCATTTATGGGTTTGTAAGACTTAACTGAACTGTCTTTGGGCAAAGAGAAACTGGTAGCTTTTGCAGAGTTGAATACTAAATTATGTTGAAAGAACTGACCAGGATGATTGCCCATATAAATGAACATGCAAAAAGTAGAAAAGGCAAGTAAAAAGTCACAACTTTTTTGACGGATATAAAAAGCAGAGGCACTATGTTTTTTTTCTTTGTTTTTTTTCGAAGGATATGAAATAAAGCCAATAGCATATAAAATTGCAAAAAAGAAGAGAAGTGAAACTGAGATTTTTATTCCGGAATCATTCAGTAGTATGCCAGTATAAATCCCTATTACATTTAATAACAGTATTGAGAAAACGATGATAATACGGGCAGGCCATTTATGATCTCTTGCCCAAATTGAAATTTTTTTCATATCAGAAGGTTTAAGTATTGGTTTTGGTTTAATATTTATAGACTTAAGCGGATAGCAAGAGCAGGATAATTTTTGTTGTGAAGAGTTGTCTGACCGATGATTGACCGGGTTTCCATTTTAAGCGAAGTAGATACTGCATAAGCAAGTTTTTTATTTTTAGAAGATGCAACAAATAAGGGGATACTCCCAAGCATGCATCCTCCGCCAATTATAGCTATCATATCTGAGGCTTTAGTTGATTTTTGGTTTTTTTCTGTGAAATTAAAAAGATTCTGTAAGCTGTTCGAATATGATATGGTAGCTCCAACTGTAAACATCAAGCCTCCTCCAATTAAAAGAATCATTGCTCCCTTTTTTTGATTTTTACTTTTTTCCATATAGTCAGCTTTTGTTAAAGGGGTTTTGACAATTTTAGTTTGCTGGGCAGTAAGCTGAATTGAAATTGTCAGGAATAGTAAAAAGGTTAATGGTTTCATGGTTTTTGATTT
>JAHEMM010000133.1 GCA_024643655.1 Chitinophagaceae bacterium
GATTCTGTTTTGTCAACACTTTCAAAAACCAAACGGGCTGATCAAAAGACTTATGCTTTATTATCATTCTTTACCGGCAGTGCATACCTGGAAACCGGTCAATTAGATAAAGTCGAATCAAAGCTTATTGTTGCAGCAGAAATGTACCGGGAATTGGATCCCCGATCAGCAATCTTTAGTATTGTATGCAATAATCTTGGTAGTTACTATTTGAGAATGGGACAATATGCAAAGGCTGTTCCTTTTTTTACTGAGAGCCTCGAAGTTTCCCGTTCACTTTCAGCTGGCTATACTAATAATCTTTTTCCTGCATATATGAATCTCAGTGCCGCCTATAAAGGAATGGGGAAATACGAGGATGCCGTATCAATACTTCTTGATTTAAAAAAAATGCTACCGGATGAAAACCCAATGTATAACCTTTCACTGAAGTCTGCTATTGTTTCATTATACTCGGATATGGGTGAATTTAAAAAAGCAGAATCTGGCATCAATGATATGTTAGAGTTTGCGGAATATCAATTCGGTACCAACAATAGTGAATATGCGAGAACAGTCCTTGTTGCCAGTAAATATTATTATACAATCAGGGACTACGAAAAAGCTGAACAGTTGATTGATAAAGCTATCCTGGTGTTAAAAAAATTTCCGGGTGCTGATGAATCAACAATGCCATCCGTACTTACCAACCTTGCCTATATCTATTATTTTACAGGTAGAATTGAAGAAGCCGATTCACTTTTTACACAAAACATGAATTGGTTTGAGCAGAGAAACGGAAAAGAAATTCCCTTGTATACCATGAACTGCAATGGTAAAGCTCTTTCGCTGATCGGTCTCAACCAAAATGAAAAAGCTATTATACTTCTAAATGAAGCAATAACAATTCAGGAAAAATTGAAGAATGAGAATAGCGTTATATATGCTTCCCTTTTAAATAATCTAGCCATTGCATATCCAAAGGCAGGGCAAATCAAACTATCAGAACCGGCATTATTACGATCGCTATCGATAACTAAACAGCTATTTGGTGAAGACCACCCCGAATATCGTAATGTCTGTTTTAACCTGGCTGCTATGTACTGGGATATCAACCGTATAAAAGATGCAATACAGTATTACCAACTCGGAATGAATATTATTAAAACCCAGGTAAAAGAAGTTTTCTCGTTCTCGTCGGAAGAAGAAAAATTACAGTTTCGCAATACCTTTGGTATTGACCGGAACAAATACTATTCATTTATTTACAAGGAAGGAATAAAAGAATTAGCAGGCGAAGTTTATGATAATAATATTTATTCAAAGGGACTTTTGCTCAATTCGATGAAACAAATAAATGCAGATATTATAAACAGTAAAGATGCTGATGCCAAACAATTATATACGGATTGGCAAGAAAATAAGAAGCAGCTTGCATATTGGTTTAGTAAACCCATGCAGGAAAGACAGATCAACATTGATTCAATAAAGCAAGAGGCTGAACAACAGGAAAAAAAACTGGCCCGTATTTCATCCGCTTTTCAAAAAAACCAGCAATCAGGAAGTACAGACTGGAAAGCAATTCAGCAACAATTAAAACCCGATGAAGCTGCAATTGAATTCACTGAATTCTATTATTTTGACAAAGCCAGGTTTACAGATAGTATTCTATATGCTGCATTAGTATTAAGGAAAGACAGTAAAGAACCCGAATGGGTTACCTTATTTGAAGAAAAGCAATTAGATACTTTAATGGAGAAAAAAGCTATTAATGAACGGACAAAAGTAAATCAGTTCTATAATTTCAATCCCGGTCAGCATTCCTTATATGATTTACTATGGTCAGCGATTGACAAAAAATTGAATAATGTTAAAACGGTATATTTCTCCCCGGTTGGCCTATTAAATAAAATATCCTTCGCTTCCATTTCGCTCAATGAGAAAACACTATTGAGTGATAAATACCGTTTAATTCAATTGAATTCAACTAAAGAGCTGTTGGAAAAAACGGAGCAAAAAATTACTACAAAAGACTCCATTATATTATACGGAGGTATTGCATATGATGCTGATTCCACAAAACTTAAAAAGATTGCAGGCAACAATGAATCAAGAGTTGTCAATGCAGGTTCGGGAATAATAAACAATAGCGGTGTACAGTCATGGAGTTATCTTCCTTTTACCAGGATGGAGGTGGAAGAAATAAAAAAGAAAGGTTTGGAACATCAATATTATGTAACGATCACCAGTGATGAATATGCTACCGAAGAATCTTTAAAATCACTTGATGGGAAAAAATCTCCTTCAGTACTGCATATAGCTTCGCATGGGTTCTTCTTTCCTGACCCTAAAAGGAATGAAACAGATAAATCGCAACAGGTTTTTAAATATGCTCCTGATCCGCTATTGCGGTCAGGACTTTTTTTTGCAGGTGCCTTTTACACCTGGACAAAAAATAAAAGCATATCAGGAATAGAAGATGGTATCGCCACTGCCTATGAAATTGCCAATATGTATTTACCTAATACTAAACTTTGCGTTTTGTCTGCCTGTGAGACAGGATTGGGTGATCTGTATGGCAGTGAGGGTGTACTGGGATTACAAAGAGCCTTTCGAATAGCTGGTGTAAAAAACCTTGTGATGAGTTTATGGAAAGTACCTGATAATGAAACCGCCGAATTCATGACCCATTTTTACGAAAATGTCTTTAAGCAACAAACTATAGAAGATGCGTTTTATACTGCACAGTCCGCTATGAAAAAAAAATACCGCAACGATCCCTATAAATGGGCAGCGTTTATTTTAGTGAGATAGTTCAATGCTGGCAGAAGTTTCAAAATGATTGTGACTTGCCAAGAATTCAACAAAAACAATCCTATGAAAATCCAGTAGCAGATCTTCCAAATATACCCTTAGATGAAAAAAACTATCTTCCTTTCTACTAAAATAAAAAAGACAAAGCAGCGGAGTACTACCCCATCCTATGCCAACAAATAATCAACAACCATCCATTTAGTATCATTGTGATGTCGGGTCGGAAAATGGGCGGTTTCTAACGATACTTCAAGGCAAAAAAGGGAGAAACTGCAAACCATTTAAAAACGATCAAAAAAGAAATATATTTTTTTATTATTAGCAATTAATTTATCTTATTCCTTTATGAAATACAGAATTAAAAGCAAGGTTAAGGAAGTAGTGCTGGAACGGAATACACTTCATGGAAGAGTATTTGATTCTATTTTTCTACTCTTAATCATTGCGAGCATTGTTGTTGTCATGCTGGACAGTGTGCCTTCTATTCATGTAAAACATAAATACCTCTTCCATCAAATGGAGTGGGGATTCACCTTTCTTTTTACAATTGAGTATATTTTAAGAGCATCTCTTTCCAAGCGGCCAAAGAAATTTATTTTCAGCTTTTTGGGGATTGTTGACCTTCTTGCCATCATACCAACTTATTTTACTTTATTCTTACCGGGCACCCAGCCGTTATTGATTCTTCGGGCACTTAGATTGTTACGGATTTTCAGAATATTTCGTCTTAGTCATTTTGTAAAAGATATAGGATTTTTATCCGGGGCATTATTAAAAAGTTTCAGGAAGATCAGTATTTTTTTAATGTTCGCCTTAGTGATTGTTGTTGTAATGGCATCAATTATGTATATAGTAGAAAAGCCAGAAGATGGATTTACAAGTATTCCTAAATGTGTTTATTGGGCAATTACTACAATTACTACTGTTGGCTATGGCGACATGGTTCCGATTACAACTGCAGGAAGAATAGTTGCAAATATTCTGATGCTCATTGGATTTGCAATAATTGCTGTCCCAACCGGGATTATAACAACTGAAATGGCCATTGCTATAAAGATGAGAGAAACAAAGCAAAATATATGCAAGCAATGTAAAAAGGGAAACCACGATACCAATGCAAGATTTTGCAATAATTGCGGAACAAAATTTGAAATAGAATAACAAAAAAGGGTAATCATTTAAAAAATGACTACCCTTCCTCATTAGTCGGGACGACAAGATTCGAACTTGCGACCCCTAGCACCCCATGCTAGTGCGCTACCGGGCTGCGCTACGTCCCGAATAAATCCAGAATGAAATTTATTAGGAATTCAAAAGTAAGTCATTTTGCTATTTTTCAATACCAATAACAACCATTAACTTCGCTGCTTAATGACAATACTCATTAAGCAAGCCACGATAATTGATCCAATTTCTCCTTTCAACGGACAAACAGCAGATATTTTTATTGAAAACGGTGTTATTTCAAAAATCAATAACTCTATAACCGACAATGCCGATCAGGTAATTGAGATACCGGGCCTTCATGTATCACCCGGTTGGGTAGATGTATTTGCCAACTTTGCAGATCCGGGTTACGAATTCAAAGAAACTTTAGAAACCGGTGCAACAGCAGCTATTGCAGGAGGATATACAGATGTATTTGTAATACCAAATACAAATCCTGTGATTCATAATAAATCTGGTGTAGAATATATTGTTCAAAAAAGCAAATCATTACCAATAAATATTCATCCCATCGGAGCCATAACAAAGAGAACTGAAGGAAATGAACTGGCTGAAATGTATGATATGAAAAACAGCGGTGCTGTTGCTTTTAGCGATGGCATTAATGGAGTGCAAACAGCTGGATTATTAGTAAAAGCTTTACAATATGTGAAAGCATTTGATGGGATACTTATTCAACTTCCTGATGATAAAAGCATTAATCCATTTGGATTGATGAATGAAGGCATTGTGTCTACACAATTGGGACTACCTGGCAAACCGGCTATGGCGGAAGAGTTAATTGTTGCAAGAGATATTAAGCTGACAAGATATGCATCATCCAGAATGCACTTCACTGGCATATCAACCAAAAAATCACTGGAATATATTAAAAGAGGAAAAGAAGGCGGCACTGCAGTCAGTTGTTCGGTAACACCTTATCATCTTTTCTTCTGCGATGAAGATCTTACAACCTATGATACTAATCTGAAAGTTAATCCACCGCTTCGGAATAAAGCAGACAGAGAAGCATTACAAAAAGGAATTACTGACGGAACGATTGATTGTATAGCAACGCATCACCTTCCACAAGAATATGACAGCAAAGTGCTGGAATTTGAATATGCAAAATTTGGTATGATTGGATTAGAAACGGCTTATGCTGTTTTAAGAACATCATTACCTGCTGTGAGTAATGAAAGATGGATTGAGTTACTTTCAGTAAACCCAAGAAAATTATTCAACTTAGAATCTGCAAGTATAATTGAAGGT
>JAHEMM010000005.1:0-70733 GCA_024643655.1 Chitinophagaceae bacterium
CAGTAACAGAAAAGGATATTTTTTCAAAATCAAAGAACTCTCCCTTTATTGGTAAAGAATTAACAGGAAAAGTAATTGGAGTAATAGCTGAAAATAAAGTTTCTCTTTCTTGAATATTAAATAAATGAAAATTTCACCTGCAATAAAAGGAATTATTACAGCGATTTTAATGATTGGAATAATCCTAATGATTTATAATCAGGGGAAAAATGCTGATACCCGTTTGCAATATTTTGTATATGCAATTTATGCTATTGGAATTGTGTGGACACTAATTACCTTTCGGCAAACTGAAGCTTATACAGGAAGTTTTGGAAATCTTTTTAGTCAGGGCTTTCGATGCTTCATAGTAGTAACCTTGTTCATGGCTTTATTTTATGGTATATTCAATTATTCACATCCCGAGTTTGCTGAGGAGTCAGCTAAAGTTTATAGAGAACAGCTAGAATTATCTGTTGCTAAAAACCAAAGATTACCAACAGAAGTAGATTCCGAAGTAGCTACATTTAAAAAACAATATACTTTAAAACTTGTTTCAGGTGCAATTTTCGGATATTTGATTATTGGTGTAGCAGTTACTGCTGCTATATCTGCTTTTTTAATGAGAAGAAAAGATTAAATGGATTTATCAATTGTTATACCACTTATAGATGAGGCTGAATCTTTGCCGGAATTAACGGCATGGATTGAAAGAGTAATGGAGGATAACCACTACAGCTACGAAGTAATATTTGTAGATGATGGCAGCAGCGATAACTCCTGGGAAATAATTGAGCATCTCCGTTCAAAAAACCCAAATATAAAAGGCATTAAATTTCAACGCAACTACGGAAAATCTGCTGGCTTAAATGTTGCTTTTCTTGCTGCAACGGGTGATGTAGTCATTACAATGGATGCTGATCTACAGGATAGCCCTGACGAAATTCCAGATTTGAGAAGAATGATTATTGAAGATGGATTTGATATGGTAAGCGGCTGGAAAAAGAAACGTTACGATAACACATTAACAAAAAACATCCCTTCTAAGTTTTTTAATGCAGTAACAAGAAAAGTTTCTGGAATTAAATTACATGATTTTAACTGTGGATTAAAAGCTTATAGCAAAAGAGTAGCCAAAGGTGTAGAAGTATATGGAGAAATGCACCGCTATATTCCTGTACTTGCAAAATGGGCAGGCTTTAAAAAAATAGGTGAGAAAGTGGTTGAGCACCGTGCCAGAAAATATGGTGTATCGAAATTCGGTTGGAGAAGATTTGTCAATGGGTTCCTGGATTTACTCTCTATAACATTTGTTGGAAAATTCTCAAAACGGCCGATGCATTTCTTTGGGCTTTGGGGTACCTTATTCTTTATGGTAGGCTTAGGCATCTCATTATACCTTATCATCTCAAAAATTATTGATAGCAGTTTTGCATTAACGAATAAACCTGGTTTTTTTCTTGCACTTACTTCGCTGATAATTGGTATGCAATTATTCTTAGCCGGCTTTATTGGAGAATTGGTTTCTCGTAACTCGCCAAGCAGAAATGCTTATTTAATTGAAACGAAAACTGGTTTGTGATGGCAAAAGTCATCATTATAGGACCAGCTCATCCACTAAGGGGAGGTGGATTAACAACCTTTAACCATCGACTTGCAAAAGAATTTATTTCCGATGGACATGAATGTAGTATTTACTCTTTCTCATTACAATATCCATCATTTCTTTTTCCAGGAAAATCTCAATACACAAATGAAACAGCGCCAAAAGACTTAACGATTCATTCAGTAATAAATTCCATCAATCCTATAAACTGGATAAAAATTGGTAACCGTTTAAAAAAAGAAAAGGCTGACATTATCATAGTCCGCTTTTGGTTACCCTTTATGGGCCCTTCATTAGGAACAATACTGAGAAGAGTTCGAAAAAATAAGCATACAAAGATTATTTGTATTGCAGACAACGTTATTCCTCATGAAAAACGGATCGGAGATAAACTCTTTACTAACTATTTTTTAAAAAGTTGTGATGCATTTATTACGATGAGTGAAAAAGTTATGAGTGATCTAAGGTTGTTTCAAAAAATTAAACCAGCACTTTTAGTTCCGCACCCTTTGTATGATAATTTTGGAGAGATCATTACTAAATCAGCAGCAAGAAAGAATTTAGGAATCGATAGCAAAGATTCGATATTACTTTTCTTTGGATTTATTCGTAAGTACAAGGGATTAGATATACTACTCGAAGCAATGGCCGATAAAAGAATAAAAAACGCAGGGATCAAACTTTTAGTAGCAGGAGAATATTACGAAGATGAAAAAGTCTATAACGAGCAAATTGAAAAGCTTGGTATCAACAATCAATTGATATTAAAAACAGATTTTATTCCCGATAATGAAGTAAAAAATTATGTATGTGCAGCAGATGTGGTGATACAACCTTATCGGAATGCGACACAAAGCGGTGTCACTCCCCTCGCCTATCATTTTGAAAAACCGATGATTGTAACCAATGTTGGAGGCTTACCTTCTTTAGTACCAGATGGAAAAGTAGGTCTTATAGTGGAGCCAACTCCAACTGATATAGCCGATGGAATTCTTAGATTCTATCAATTAGGCGAAGACTATTTTATTCCTCATCTTCGCAATGAAAAACAGCAATACAGCTGGTCAAATCTTGTAAAAGCTATTCAATCTCTTGCTGAGTAATATTATTTCCCAGGAAGATTGCAAGTTTTTAACCCATTGAAAAAAAATGATTATATAAAGTATTAAATATTTGAAATGAATAACAAGATTCAGGAAATCATCAAATCATCTATTGCAACAAAACAAGAAATTCTAAAGAATGATGATTTGCTAAACATAATAGAAAAAGTAGTTGAGACGATTACGACAACATTTCAAAATGGGAATCGTGTATATTTTTGTGGCAATGGCGGTAGTGCTGCTGATGCGCAACATTTAGCTGCGGAATTTTCAGGCAGATTTTATACAGACAGAAAAGCACTTCCTGCAGAAGCATTACATTGTAATACTTCCTATCTGACGGCCGTAGCCAATGATTATGGTTTTGACATTGTATATGCCAGAATGATTGATGGAATTGGTGAAAAAGGTGATGTATTGGTCGGTCTTTCAACTTCTGGCAACTCTATAAATATTATTAAGGCTTTTGAAGTGGCAAGAGAAAAAGGAATGTATACAATAAGTTTTACCGGCGAAAATGGTGGGCAGTTAAAATCACTAAGCGATTTTTTAATAAATATTCCATCAACAGATACTCCAAGAATTCAGGAAAGCCATATTACGATTGGTCATATTATTTGTGAATTAGTAGAGGAAAATATATTTAATAACCAGTATTCCCAGCACTGAAAATCGATAACTAATCTTACCACCCAGATGCTTGATTTAACACAGATTGATAATACATGGACCATTTTTATTGACCGTGATGGTGTAATTAATCATGAAAAAAAAGACAACTATATTTTAAATTGGGAGGAGTTTAAATTTTACGACGGTATTCCAGCTTCGTTTAAATTATTGCATGAAAAATTTGGGAGAATCATTATTGTAACTAATCAACGGGGTGTTGGGAAAGAAATAATGACAGCAACTGATTTGGAGAATATCCATAAAAATATGCAACAGGAAATTGAAATTGCCGGGGGAAGGATTGACAAAATATATTTTTGCACAAGCTTAGATAATAATCATCCAAACCGCAAACCAAACCCGGGCATGGCATTTCAATCTAAAAACGACTTCCCGGAAATTGATTTTAGCAAATCCCTGATAATTGGTAATAAACTTAGCGATATGCAATTTGGGAGAAATGCAGGAATTAATACTGTTTTTGTAGCAACTACTCACCCTGAAACTGCTTTTCCCCACCCAGATATTGACGTAAGATTCGAAACCCTACCCGATTTTGTAAAAGCTTTATAACCTGTAATAAAATTTATTTTCCCATTTTACGTTTATACTATCTTATTGTAGATGTATTTGCAACCGGCTTATCCCGTTTTACATCTATTTGAAGTCGTAACTTAGCTTTTAAATTCAAATTTCATCTTTTGAAAAAATACACAATCAATCTATTCTTATTGTTCCTCCTGACAACTTTCTCTCAGGCAATATTTTCACAAAAAATAACAAAAGGTGATCTTAAAGAACTTAGAGCAAAAGAAGATACGTTAAAAGAATACTCCTATTATCTCAATACAGATTCTTTGCAAGAAGATAGAATGGTTTCAGATAGTGTTTTCACCAAAACACTGGTAAGAGCATTACTTGTAAAAAATTCATTTTACTACCCTTTCGATTCTGTAATAGGTGTATCAAAAATTTATGCTCCAGACACTTCCTTTAGAATAATAACCTGGAGTCTGACGTATGATGATTATTATTCGAGGCAAAGGGGTGCTATTCAAATGCGAACAGCTGATGGCTCACTAAAATTATTTCCATTAAGGGATGTTTCAGAATTTACCGCTAAGGCGGAAGATTCAATTCGAACAAGAGCAAATTGGATTGGCGCTATGTATTACAATATGGTTAAAACGCAATATAGAGGAAAAGACTATTATACACTTTTTGGATTTGATCCACATTCTGCCCAAAGTAGTATGAAATGGATAGAGGTACTAACATTCAATGCTAAAAAAGAACCGGTTTTTGGTGGCCCGTTCTTCACATATGAGAAAGATTCAATACCAAAACCACCAAAACACAGATTTGGTTTGGAATTTAAAAAAGGGGCAAGAGTTTTGGTTAATTATATTCCTGATGAAGAGCTGATATTGGTAGATCACCTTATTTCCGAAAGCGACCAACCCGAATTACCGTGGACTTATATTCCGGACGGCGACCAGGAAGGATTTAAATGGGTAAATGGTAAATGGATGCATATAAATAAAGTGTTTACTTTTAAATTGCAAGACGGTCAAGCGCCTAACGAAGACCCAATTCTTGATAAAACAGGCAATCGGGACGAAAAAAAATTGCAAGACAAAAGCGAAAAGAACAAAAAGAAAGAGAACGAAAAGGTTCCAATCAATTACGATAATTAACACTCCTCAATTTTCACATTCACTATGCAATGGCTATCTTTATGGCCATGTCAAAATTCCTCCATCACATCAAGCCCCCTGCTGGCTTTTCATTGGGATTGAAAGAGTTATGGCAGTACCGTGAACTTTTTTACTTCTTTACCTGGCGGGATATAAAGGTTAAATACAAACAAACATCACTCGGCATAATTTGGGCATTATTACAGCCATTGGGCATGATGGTAATATTTACTTTCCTTTTTTCGAAAACATTAAAAATTGATTCCGGGAATATCAACTATCCGATTTTTGTATTGTCTGGCTTAATTCTATGGAATTTATTTAGTTCATCGGTTTCTCATGCCGGAGAAAGCATGATACAGCATTCTAATATTATTAAAAAAATATATTTCCCCAGACTAATCATTCCGGGATCTTCTATACTTGTTGCATTCTTTGATTTTATGATGGGGTTACTTATATTTTTTGTTCTCTGTATTTTTTATAAACAATCAATTAGCTGGGCAGCCGTTTTATATTTTCCGGCAGGTATTATTATCGTTCTGCTGGCTTCATTTGGAGTAGGCACTTTTTTAGCTGCATTGAATGTTAAGTTCCGTGATTTTCGATATACAATTCCTTTTTTATTACAGGTTTTATTTTTTGCTTCACAGATCATTTATCCATTATTTTCGATACAACAACAATGGTTAAAATATTTATTGGCAATAAACCCAATGAATGCAGCAATAGAATTATTCAGGTCGCCCATTGCTGGAACTTCACCTGATATTTCAGTACTAAGTATCGGCTTGATAAGTACTTTACTATTTTTTTTATTAGGCATATTTTATTTCCGTAAAACAGAATCCTATTTCGCTGATCTATCCTGATGAAACCTGCCATTGAAATACGAAACCTTGGTAAAGAGTATACGTTAGCTTCGGCACAGCCTTATATTTCATTACGAGATGTTTTAACTGGTACATTTAAAAGTATTATTCAAACGAATCGCAAAAAGAAAGAAAAGTTTTGGGCATTAAAAGATATTACAGCTGATATTATGCCAGGAGAAAGAGTTGGGATTATTGGAAGAAATGGTGCCGGAAAAAGCACTTTATTAAAAATAATTAGTCGTATTACTCCACCTACAACCGGTGAAGCTATAATCCGTGGAAGAGTTGGTAGTTTATTGGAAGTAGGAACCGGATTTCATCCGGAATTAACTGGCAGAGAAAATATATTTCTTAATGGATCTATTTTAGGATTAAAAAAAATTGAAATAATTAAACAATTAGATGAGATTATAGATTTTAGTGGTGTAAATAATTTCATTGACACACCTTTAAAACATTATAGCACTGGAATGCAGTTACGGTTAGCATTTTCTGTTGCAGCCCATTTGGAACCTGAAATACTATTAATTGATGAAGTACTTGCTGTTGGAGATTTGGAATTTCAAAAAAAATGCTTGGGCAAGATGGAGCAGGTAAGTAAAGAACATGGCAGAACAATTTTATTTGTAAGTCACAACATGGATATCATAAGAAAATTTTGTTCAAGCGCAATATTACTTGCAAAAGGCATTTTGATCGATAAAGGTGATACAACACATATTATCAGTGAATATATTTCTAATCATTCACAAACTAATTCAGAAGCAAATTGGCCTGAAGGTTTATATTCTCTAAATAAAGAATTAAAGCTTAATAGGGTATATCTACATAATAAATCAAATGACCTATTATCAAAGTTTGACACTACTGAAGCTATTGGTTTAACGATTGAATATGAAGTAATAAATGATAATATTAAGTTTACACATGGAATAAATCTATATAATTCTGAGAATCAAAACGTATTTAATTCACATGATATATCATTTGCTTTAAATGAAACTAAAAGAAAAAAAGGTGAATTCATTGCAAAAGTATGGATTCCTGAAAACCTACTACCTGAAGGGCTTTTTTCTCTTAGTGTTGCATTATTTAATCCAAACCCTTTAGATATTTTTATACATGAACATGAAGTATTAAGATTTGAAGTATTCACAGATTTCTCAAAAAGAAATGCAAGAGGCAATTATTCAAATAATTTTCCAGGAATCATCAGACCACTCTTAGATTGGGAATTAGAAAAAAAATGACCAATGTATCTTTTTAAAAAAAATAAATATTTTGATCTTAAATCAATTTATAATGGACACCACAAAGTGACTTATAAAGGAGTGTCTGCTATAAAGTGCCCATTTGATTATACATTATATCAAATGATAATTTGGGAAGTGCAGCCTGATCTTATTATAGAAATAGGAACAAATAAAGGCGGCTCAACATTGTATATGGCAGACCTATTGGAAGCTAATGGAAAGGGAGAAATACATACTATAGATATACCTAAAAATGATGAGAATGAGCTGCTTCATTTGCACCCAAGAATTAAAATCTTTAAGAATGGTTTTGCTAATTATGATACTGACCCTTTGTCAAAATTTAAAACCATCCTAATAATTGAAGACGGCTCTCATCAATATGAAGATTGTTTAAATGCATTGTATAAATTTTCTCCTTTCGTTTCAAAAGGTTCTTATTTTATTATGGAAGACGGAATTGTAAATAAATTGAATAGGGAAAAAGAATTTAATGGTGGGCCTCAGAAAGCAATAAAAGAATTTCTTAAAAAAAATGACTCTTACTCAATTGAAAAAAGTTGGTGCAATTTTTTTGGAGAAAATACTACTTTTAATATAAACGGATATCTAAAACGAATTAAATAATTTGATTAATCCAAAACCATATTGGACAGGAGAAAGGCTCGAAACATTTATTAATGACCAATCAATGCTTGAGCATCTACATAGATATTCATTGACATTTGAACTTATAAAAAATAAAAAAGTACTTGATATAGCATGCGGTGAAGGATATGGAGTCAACTTAATGTCAAATTATGCTAATCATGTTACTGGAATAGATATTGATAAAAAAGTAATAAGAAAAGCGAATCAAAAATATACTAATAAAAATATTAAATTCATTGAAGGCTCTATATTAAATATCCCATCACCAAATAATAGTTTTGATATAGTAATATGTTTTGAAACCCTTGAACATGTTGAAGAACATGAATTACTAATAAGCGAAATTAAAAGAGTACTCAAACATGATGGCCTTTTAATTATATCAACACCAGATAAAATAAACTACAGCAATAACCAAGCAAGTAAAAACCCTTTTCATAAAAAAGAATTGACTGGCACGGAATTCAAATACCTTATAAATAAATTTTTTAAAAATAACTCATTTTTTCAACAATCATCGTATTGTTGTTCCATTATTCAAAATCCTGAAAAATCATATCCCACAATTCACTTTACTGGAAATTATAACAACATTGAGTCTTACATACCTACTAATCCATATTATTGGATATCCATTGCTTCAGACAATTATGAATTTGAAATAGAATCAAGTCTATTCCATCATAAACTTCCATTAACAGATTTATTGAGACAAGAAGGAGAATTAGTTAAGCAAACGTATACTTATAAAATTGGACATTTACTACTATCTCCTTTCAAATTAATTAAAAATATATTTTATAAGTGAAAGTACTCGGGTTAATATCATCCCCAATTGACCCTGCATCCCGTGCAAGGATTATGCAATACAATAGTTATTTTACAGAAGCTGGGATTGATTTGACACCTCAATATTATACTCCACATCGAGAAGCAGACCCAGCATTTTGGGCATTTAAATTGCAAAAGTTAACAGGAATCAACCAATGGAGAACAGCAAATATTTATAAATCTATTGCGAGATTACCATTACTTGTACAACAGTATCAGTATAATATTATTTGGCTGAACAGATTGGTACTCCCACAAAATCTATTTTTTGAACCTAAAATGAGAAAGCCTTTAGTATTTGATTTTGATGATGCTATTTGGCAAACAGAAGGAGAAAAACATGTAAATGCTGTTATTAAACGCTCTGCAATGATTTTTGCTGGCAATGAATATCTTGCAGAATATGCTAAAAATTTTAATGAAAATGTACATATAATTCCAACTACAGTAGATACAAAAAAAATATATCCCATCAATAGTGAATTTGAAAATTTCAATATAGGCTGGATTGGTTCTGAGAGTAATTTTAAATACCTGGAAATCATTAAGCCAGCAATTATTGATTTTCTTTCAAAAAATTCAGACTGCAACTTTACAATAGTGTCGTCAAAAAAACCTCCTCAATTTAATTTTGACAATAACCGGGTTATTTTTAAAGAATGGGCTGCTGACAAAGAAAATGAATTCATCAATGAATTTTCAGTTGGGCTTATGCCGCTTGAAGTAAATAGCTGGACAAAAGGTAAGTGTAGTTTTAAAATGTTACAATATATGGCTTGTGGAAAGCCAGTAATCGTAACGCCGGTTGGGATGAATAATAAACTTTTATCTGCAGGAGATATTGGTTATGCCGCCATAAGTACAAAAGAATGGTTAGAAGCTTTGGCTGAAATAAAATCAGACTATAAAAATGCCAAAGAAAAAGGTATAAATGGGCGAAAAATTGTTGAGAACAATTATTCTTGCACTAAAATGAGTCCTAAAATAATCGAACTTTTTAAAACATTGTAATATAAATGCAGACATTCTGTACTATAATATCATTTGATTTTCTTCCATATGCTAGAGTACTTTTCTCATCACTTAATATTTCTAACGTTGACACTAATTTTCATGTACTTATTACAGACAATGGGAATATTCCAACATCTGAAAATAAAAATTTAAAATATACCAGCATAAACGACATTCTTAAATACCCTTATGCAGAACTTATTGAGAAAAAATATTCCAGTTTTAATAGTGATACTTTTCGATGGGCTCTAAAACCAGTTTATATTAGCTTTCTTCTTGAAAATGAATATGACAAAGTCATCTACCTTGACCCAGACATCTTTTTTACAGGAGATTATAGTTTTCTTTTCAAGGAATTAAATGAGTCATCTGTATTATTAACACCACATTGGAGAGACCCAGATCCGCAGATAAATGAAGATCATTTTATCACACTTTTTAAACATGGACTATTTAATGCCGGATTTATTGGTGCCTCGAAAAATGGATTAGATGCAATTAAATGGTGGGCAGAAGTATGTCATTATAAAATGGATAAAGACCCTGAAAATGGATTTTTTGATGATCAACGATACCTTGATGCAATGCCAGTATTATTTCCCAACACAAAAATTCTGCAACATAAAGGCTGCAATTTATCTTTTTGGAATATGGCTGTTTGTAAAAGAGAAATAGTAAATGGTCAGCTATTAATAAATCGGCAGTACAAACCTGTTTTTATACATTTTACAAAAGATACAATCATAAATATAAAGAATCGAAACGATTATTTATTAAACCCATATTTAGAAAAATATGAAAAAGCACTACATATGGAAGGAATCGACTTATTCAAAACTTTAAGTACTGAAGAGTTCAGTAAATATGATACCATGTATTATAAAGTAAAACATAAACTTCGATTAAGAACAAGGTTCAAGCAATTCTTATTTCAATTATCAAAAAAATTGTAAAAACAAGGATGTCAAATTTCCGAATATTAATACTTTCCTCAAGGCTTGACCTTCCTGGTGGGATAGAAAGAGTAACGGTTAATGCTGCTAATCTTTTTACTGAAAAAGGGAATATAGTTACATTGCTTATTCTTGATGAGCTTAGTCAAAGTTTCTATCCTGTACACCCAACAATAAAAACCAGAAATAAGCCACTGACTTTTGGTATCCAAGAAAAAGGAAATATCATATCTAGAAAGATTCGTTTTATCAGAGATATTATTCAGCTTAAAAAAATTATAAAAAAATTAGACCCCGACATTATCATTAATACTGAATACCAATTTTCCATTTGTACTATTTTAGCAAAAGCTAATAAAAAAGCAAAAATTATAAGCTGGGAACATCATCATTTCCATTGGATAAAAAGAAACAGATTCTGGAATTTTCTTTATCACAAAACTTATCCAAAACTAGATTCAATAGTTTGTCAGAATACAGATGAAGCCCTATTTTATGAAGCAATAGGATGTAAAACAATTACAATCCCTTACCATTTGCACATAGCTCCTGCTTATTCTCACAATGATGCAAGCAATGAAATACTTTCAATAGGATGGCTAATTCCCAGAAAAGGAATCGACTTACTTATGGAGGCTGCTAATATTATTTTGAAAAAATATCCTTCCTGGACATGGAGAGTAATCGGTGATGGTGAGATGAAAGAATCTCTTCTGGATTTTATCAAAAAAAATAATCTTGAAGGGAAATTAATTTTACAACTTCCTAAAGATCATAATACAAATGGTCTTTACAAGAATGCGTCTATTTTTGTAATGACGTCGAGATCTGAATCATTTGGAATGGTTATAGCAGAAGCAATGGCGCATGGTCTTCCGGCAATTGCATTTGATTGTGAAACAGGACCCAGGCATGTAATTACTAACAACCAAGATGGATTTCTTGTAGAAAAAGAAGATATTATTCAATTAAGTAAAACTATATCCAGGTTAATAGAAGATCCAGAACTAAGAAAAAATATGGGGGAAAAGGCGGCAAACAATATGAGACGGTTTTCTCCAGACTTGATTTACCAACAATGGAAAGAAAAAATATTTACTTGATTATTAACCTTCCTGTAAAATCAATTCTATTTAAATAAACTGGACCCTTCTCTTTAAAATATTCATCCGTTGCTTTTCTGGCGCCTTGCCAGGCTCCATAATCATCAATAATAAGTATGCCTTTTTTTTCCAGTATTGGAAAAAGATGAACTAATTCATGTTTTGTGGATGAATACCAATCCGTATCTAATCGCAGCAATGCGATCTTGTCCGGTATAGTCCCGGGAATTGTCTCTTCCACTTTCCCCCTTACAAGAATTAGATTTTCAGATGGATAGCCTGTACTTTTCATATTAGTTTCCACATCATCAAAAGAAGCGTAACACCAGTTATTGGTTCCATCTTCATTTTGCATTTTTCTCCACTCTTCTTTTTCTATTTCTCCATCCTGCACACCAGGCGCTGGCATACCGGCAAACGTATCATACAAATATAATTTCCTGTTGGTGATGTTTGCTTCTGCCAGCATCAATGCTACCATCATCATGGAGCCACCTTTCATTACTCCACACTCCACAAAATCACCTGGAATATTATTCTTCAATATATAATGCACAGCTTTATAAAGTGAATAACATCTTTCTATTTCTACTATCGTATAATTTTTCACTTTAGCATACAGTAGCATAAATTTTTCATCCTTTTCAATATCAGTATTATTAACAGGCGGTTCAAATACCTGCAGTTTTCTCAACTTCGATAAACGAACGATTTTAATGCCGGCTAAACTGAGCGGATAATTTATAATAGCTGAAAATTTCACTAATATCAATTTAAAATCTAAAATACAATAATAAAAAAAGGCATCCACCTTTGATGCCTGTATAATTTTATAAATCCCCTCTCCCATTTCCCTTTCCATCTTTCACCTCTCTAATCATCCAACTTCAACACTGCCAAAAAAGCCTCCTGTGGTATCTCTACATTACCGATCTGCCGCATCCGCTTTTTACCTTCTTTCTGTTTTTCCAATAGCTTACGTTTACGGCTGATATCACCACCATAACATTTTGCAGTTACATCCTTACGCATAGCAGAAATAGTTTCTCTTGCCAATACCTTGGCGCCAATCGCTGCCTGTATAGCAATCTGGAATTGCTGCCGGGGAACCAACTCTTTTAATTTCTCACAAAGTTTTCTGCCAAACTCCTGCCCTTTACTGCGATGTATTAATGCACTTAAAGCATCTACCTTGTCTCCGTTCAATAAAATATCCATTTTCACAATATCAGCATCACGGAAACCAATGGGATGATAATCAAACGAGGCATAACCTCTTGTTTGTGATTTCAGTTTATCATAAAAGTCAAACACAATTTCTGTCAATGGCATTTCAAAGATCAATTCAACTCTTGTAGTTGTAAGATAACTCTGGTTCATCAGCATACCTCTCTTGCCTAGGCAAAGTGTCATAATGTTGCCAATGTATTCCGGCTTTGTGATTATCTGTGCTTTAATAAATGGTTCTTCAATCCTTTCTGTCTTTACCGGGTCGGGAAATTCAGTCGGGTTGTTGACGATTATTTTTTCGCCGGCCGTTGTATAGGCAATAAAACTTACGTTGGGTACCGTGGTAATTACCGTCTGATTAAACTCTCTCTCCAAACGCTCCTGAATAATTTCCATGTGCAGCAACCCAAGGAAACCACAACGGAAACCAAAACCAAGGGCTTTTGATGTTTCCAGTTCATAGGTAAGCGAAGCATCATTCAACTGTAGCTTATCCATACATTCCCGCAGTTCTTCAAAGTCATCAGTATTAACCGGAAAAATACCAGCAAAAACCATCGGCTTTACTTCCTGAAAACCTTTAATGATTTCCTGTGTTGGATTATCAGCAAGGGTGATTGTATCACCCACTTTCACTTCCTTCGCATTCTTTATACCGGTTATCAAGTATCCAACATCGCCACAAAGAACTTCCTTCTTTGCCGTCATCTTCATTTTTAAAATGCCTACCTCATCTGCTTCATATTCTTGTCCGGTACTTACAAACTCTACTTTATCACCTTTTTTAATCGAGCCATTTCTTACCCGGAAATAAACGATAATGCCTCGAAAGGAGTTGAACATACTGTCGAATATCAACGCCTGTAAAGGTGCATCAGGCTTGCCAACAGGCGCCGGAATTCTGTTTACAATCGCATCTAAAATTCCATCCACACCAATACCTGTACGGCCACTGGCATGAAGTATTTCTTCTTTTTTACAACCTATCAGTTCGATAATCTGATCTTCCACTTCTTCAATCATAGCACCATCCATATCAATCTTATTGATGACAGGAATTATCTCAAGATCATTATCAATTGCAAGGTATAAGTTGCTGATAGTCTGTGCTTGAATGCCTTGCGTTGCATCTACCAAAAGCAGACATCCTTCGCAAGCAGCCAGTGCCCGGCTCACTTCATAGCTAAAGTCCACATGGCCCGGAGTATCAATCAGATTGAGGGTATAAGCCTGACCATCGGTATGGTTATAATCAATCTGAATAGCATGACTTTTAATCGTAATACCTTTTTCTCTTTCCAGGTCCATATCATCGAGCACCTGGTCCATCATATCCCTGTCACTAATGGTGCCCGTAGATTGTAATAAACGATCTGCCAGTGTAGATTTTCCGTGGTCAATATGTGCGATTATGCAAAAATTTCTGATATTCTTCATGTGCTTAAAGCCTCATTTTCGAGGCGGCAAAGGTAAGCGATTAAAGCGATTTTTCAGGTATTGTTTATAGAGCTTTTAGAACTTTATTGGCAACTCATTAATGAGTACATCCAATAAATATCTGGACAATTTTCAGAATTCAGGGTTCCTTTTTTATTATCATCCTTGTGGATGATTTTCACTTTTTAATCTTCTTAACTCTTTACTCACCCATATGATAAGCGGTATTGTTACTAATACCAAAAACCCAATTACAAAATAATCCAACCAGGGTTTTAAAGCGGGTATTTTACCAATGGCATAACCTGCCATTGTAAAACTTACGATCCATAATACGGATCCCAAAAAAGTTAATAAAACAAATCGTCGAAAATCAAGTTTAATAATCCCTGAAACGATAGGTGAAAAAGTTCTGATAATTGGCAAATACAATCCCATTGTTAAGGCCAGCCAACCATACTTTTCATAAAATGATTTTGCTGTAGTTAAATGTTGTTTTTTAAAAAATCTTGTATCTTCTCTTTTATATAAAATTGGCCCTGTCTTCTTGCCAAACCAATAACCAGTGATATTTCCTAAAACCGATGCCAGTATCAAAACACTGCAAACGACAACAATATTGTAATGAAGAGTTCCTGTAGCCGTATAAATACCAGCCGTAAAAGTGAAAGCTCCGGTTGGTATAAAAAAACAAAAAAATAACCCGGTAGTAGCAAATACAATCATACATACTAAAAACAATCCTCCATATCGGATTAATGCTTCCACATCAAAAATTGACAAGAGGTGTATATATGAATTATCAATCAAAATATGTAAGTTGGTCTTGGTTTCTTCAAATATAAATGAAGTAATTTTATTTAATGACCATTTCAAAAGCCACTATTGAAGATATTCCGGAATTAGTTCCATTGATAAACAGCGCTTATCGTGGCGAAGACTCAAAAAAAGGATGGACTACCGAAGCCGATTTGCTGGCTGGTGAAATGCGTACTGATATTTCAATGTTAAAGGAATTAATAAGTCTTCCAAATGCTACCATTCTGAAGATTATTAATGAAGAAAATATGATTATGGGTTCTGTTTATCTTGATCAACAAGAAAGAGGTTTATACCTCGGCATGCTTACAGTATCTCCTCCATTACAAGCTGGTGGCATTGGTAAACAATTGATGTCCGCATCTGAAAATTTTGCCAGAGCTAACAATTGCTCAAACATATTTATGAATGTAATATCTGTAAGGCAAGAATTAATTGCCTGGTATGAAAAACTAGGTTATACTAATACTGGAGAAAAAAAGCCTTTTCCGGACGATAATCGCTTTGGAGTTCCAGTTCAGCCGCTGGAATTTGTTATTTTGGAAAAGCAAATACTGTGAATTCCATTATTACATGAATGGTTTTTATATCAATCCATTGAATCGTATTTTAAAGGTTCAAATCAGAGAAAATATGAAAAAAATTTTATCCATTATTTTACTATGCTTTATTACAAAACTTGCAATTGCACAAGATGATAAACAAAAAGTAGAAAGAGCTTGCCTGAATTATATCGAAGGCTTTTATGAAGGCGATACAACTAAATTAATTGCCAGCCTAAAACCTACATTGTATAAAATTGGCTTTTGGAAAAATGAGCAATCCGATAAGTATGAATTTTCAGGGCAAATGACGTACCGGAAAGCACTTGACTACGCCAAGGGAGTACAAGAAAAAAAGAATTTTCCAAAAGCTGATGCACCTAAAAAAGTAGAAGTAATAGATGTAATGAATGCAATTGCCGTAGCTAAAGTTTCAGCATGGTGGGGCTTTGATTATTTATTGCTATCAAAACTTGATGATAAATGGATGATTGAAGAAGTAATATGGGAAGGCCCTCCACAAAAATAAAATTAGACACTATTTTTTCTTTCCGATTATAGCATATCCGTATTGGCCTGATGTTGTAATTTCTATTGCATCATATCCACTTTGCCGCAACCAATTTTTGGCAATTTCATGTGGAATTTCAAAACGAAATTCGGGTGTAAACCCATCCAGCAGATCGATCATCTCTTCCCTGAAATTTGGTGCATTTTTATTTTTAATTTTTTTAATCAAAAAGCTAAATGGAAATACAAATAGCAGAAGAAATACAAATGCTATTTTCAATGGAAGTTGACTGGTAAATTTTCTTAGCCACATCATCAGTTTATGTAATTTACTTTTCTGAGGATGATATAACCAAAGGCAAATTTTACCTCCTTGCCTGATAATACGTTCAATTAATAAAAATGATTTTTCAGTATCGTTTGTATGGTGAATAACACCACTTGAATACAATAGATCGAAAATTGAATCGTCAAAAGGAAGGTATTGAAGATCGGCTTGCACATACCAGGCGTTTTTATTTTTGTTTCGTTGATACGCCATTTCAACCGCTTTGCTTATTTCGGCTCCAATGGAGTGTTTAGCAATGGACGCCGATTTGCTGGTCATTAATCCATGGCCACAGCCAATATCAGCAATTATTTTCCCGGTAAAATACGTTGCCTCCTCCCCTGTTTCTTTTAAAAAAACATCAATAAGCGAAGAAGATTCATCATGCCAAAGTTTATCACTTTTTTCAGGCTTTAGAAAGCTCCATTCAAATGCAAAACTGGCTTTTGTTTTCTTATTTTTCTTTTTGCAGTAGCCCAACACTTTGCCATATTGTTGCTCAATTTGTTTAAGCATACCTTCATAATCGGCAATATTCGTTTTAAGAAATTCGGCATAATCATAAACTGATTCAACCAGTAATCGTGGAATTCCATCGATAACAGGAAATACAAAACCAGTTTCAGAATACAGCAACCCATCTTTCACTTCTATTAAACTTCCAGTTTCATATTGCTTTTCAAACTCAGAAATTAATTGAAATCTGAGTTTTGTTTTGGTAATCGGGCACTTTAAAATTTCCAGGAAGTCATATTGCATATCAAGTCTTTCTGCTTCAAATGTATAACAAGTACTTTCAACTTGATAAATAAAAACTGATGGTTTCTGATACAGTTTGTAACATTGTAAAATGTTACAGCAAGCAGCACAATGGATAGGTTACCTGGCTACATTATTATTGGCCATCAGCTTATTAGTGAATAATGATGTGAAATTTCGATGGCTAAACCTTAGTGGTTGTGTCGCATTTATTATTTATGGGGCCGTATTAAATGCTTTGCCAGTTGTTCTGACCAATGTATTATTATTTGGTATTAACGCATGGTTTCTCGTACAGATTTACCGCCGCCATGAACTATTTGAAATTTATGAATTTAAAAAAGGGGGAGTAATAGTGGATAGATTCCTTGAATTTTATGAAAAAGACATTCTGCTTTATTTCCCCGAATACAAAAGAGAATTATTAGAAGGTAACCTGAATTTTGTTGTCTTAAGGGATCTGGTAATAGCCAATGCATTCAGTACAAAGTTATCAGACGATGGTACCGCTGAAGTTTTTCTGAATTATACTACTTCAAAGTATAGAGATTATAAAGTAGGTCGGTTCATTTTTGAGAAAGAAAAACAATTCCTTCTTTCAAAAGGAATTTCAAAGATTTACTATCCCAAATTAGCAAACCTGCATCATAAAAAATTTTTGCTGAAAATAGGTTTCCAAAAGGAAATAATCAATGGAAAAGAATGCCTGACCAAAAACCTGATTGCTTAATCAAGAGGATTGTTATTCTTTTTGTTTCTTAATTTTTTCCGTTCTTCTTCTATTTTGTGATTATGCCGTATTACAGCCCAATATTCTTTCCCATACTCAACATATATTTCTTCTCCTGCCGGAATATCTCTTTTAGCTTCAATAAAAACTTTTAATCCATCTTCTACATATTCAGCATTATTCTTAATACCTTTTACTCTTTGCAATCCTTGTGCGTCGTTAGCATACCTGGCTATTGCAGATGTACTTTTGCTTGCATCAATTACATAATTTCGTTTTACAAAGTAGATATACCCGTTATTACCATCGTTGTCATCTACTTCTTTCCAGGTAGTGATTTTTCCTTTGTACTCTACTATTCTTGTGCTTTTAGGTATAAATTCTTTTGCAAATAGTCCTTTTCCTGCATTGGGTAATTTTGAAGCTTTAACAACGAGCTTCTTTTCTAATAAAGCCATAATTTATTTCGATCTTTTTAAAGAGCGGCAAAGATAATAGTCTGATTGTAAAAAGATACAATCAGGAAATAGAAGATAAAAGCAAAATGCCATTTTATCATTTTTTTACAGGAAAATTTTTTATTTTTGCAAACAATGACATTTTCTGACAACAATACAAATACCGATCTACAAGAAGACATAGATGTACTTACTTTAACTGAAGACCCCTGTCATCTGGTAGTTTGGAATGATGAAGTAAATACTTTTGAATGGGTAATTGAAACTTTAGTAGAAGTTTGTGGCCATAGTTTTGAACAAGCTGAGCAATGTTCTTACATTATTCATCATAGCGGGAAATATGCAGTTAAAAATGGTACGTATGAAGACTTACGACCTCTTTGCGAAGCTATTACTGAAAGAGGCATAAATGCTACTATAGAGGTTTTGGCGGGTTAATAAACTTTTACCAATGCCTTTGTTTGCCCTTGATGATGAATTAAAATTTCCACCTGTACATCTTTCAGAACCAGATGGCCTATTAGCATTGGGCGGTGACTTATCTTCTGAACGTCTTATTCTTGCTTACAAAAGCGGTATTTTCCCTTGGTATGAAGGAAAAGATATTTTATGGTGGAGTCCCAATCCCCGGTTTATACTCCTACCAAAAGAAATAAAGATTAATAAAAGTGTAAACACTTTATTGAAAAGAAAAGAGTTTGATTTTACAATCAATATTGCATTCAAAGAAGTTATAAATCATTGTAAAGAAATAAAACGGCCTGGACAAGAAGGCACCTGGATTACTGATGAAGTAGAACAAGCATTTTGCAAACTTCATGAGCTCGGATATGCACACAGTGCCGAAGTCTGGAAAGAAGGCGTATTGGTAGGTGGCTTATACGGAATCCGGATTGGAAAAGTATTTTTTGGTGAAAGCATGTTCAGCAAAAGAAACCATGCATCACGATATGCTTTTATTCGATTTGTGCAATTTCTGCAAGATGAAGGAGTACAATTAATTGATTGCCAAATCTACACTGAATACCTTGAAAGCATGGGTGCAAAAATGATTGATAGAGAAGATTTTATTCAACAATTAATTAAACTGATTCCTGAATAATCAGAACCTCGTTTCCAGGTATTTCGGCAACATTTCCCGCCATGTATTCCAGTCATGCGGCCAGTCTGCACCCCAAATATCCAGCTCATACCAAATTCCTTTATCATAAAGAACTTTTGCAAACTTTCCGCTTGCAGCTGGATCTTCATAATTTCCACTTCCCGTAAGTATATGAATATGTTTGCTCTTTCTTATTTCTTCAAGAACACTGTGATCTGTCAAATTCTGCATATAATGCCAGGGACTATTGAAATAAGCATCGTCATCAAAATAACCCTTTGTATATTCTGAAAGGTCATAAACACCACTCATTGCAATCACACCATTGATCAAATCTGGCCTTTTTAAAAATAAGTTCATACTATGCAATGCACCAAAAGAAGCTCCGCAAGTGATAATTGGGGTTTCATTGCTAGTACTATTTTTTATAAATGGAACTACTTCATTAAAAACATAACTATTCCATGCTTGCTGGCGCATTGATTTATGCTTTGGCTCCATCTCATTATTCAGCCAACTTTCATTATTGATACTATCGATAGAAAATACTTTTACTTTTCCAGCATCAATAAAAGGCGCAAGGTGATCCATCAATTGAAAACGTTCGTATTCAAGATAGTCTGCTGCAGCAGTTGGTACTAATAAAAGTGCAAATCCATAATCACCATAACTGGCAATTGGCATTTCTTTGTTTAATGATGGACTAAACCAGGAAGTCAATTCTCTTTTCATAAAAGTATTTATTTTCAATTTTATCAAACGCTATTATTGCGAATATAGATGTAAAATAGAATACCCTTCTACTCTTTTTTATTAAAAGAACACTATATTTTCAGCTAAAGTCAAGTTCATTATTAAAGAATAACATTTTCGTCATCTACATAAAACCCGGTAAATTTGCTGCTTTAACTACATAATAATTAGCAATATATAGGTTTAACAACTAAGCAGTTTGTATGGGTACGGAATTGAGTAAAAATTTTGAGCACAGCGAAGCAGAGAATAAATGGTATCAGCATTGGCTTGATAAAAATTATTTTCATAGTGAGCCAGACGACCGGGAGCCATATACAATTGTCATTCCACCTCCAAATGTAACGGGTGTGCTTCATATGGGGCATTGCCTTAATAATACCATACAGGACATATTAATTCGGCGTGCAAGAATGCAAGGCAAAAATGCCTGTTGGGTACCTGGCACAGACCATGCATCAATTGCAACAGAAGCCAAAGTTGTACAAATGTTGAGAGAAAGAGGAATTGCAAAATCATCTTTAAGCAGAGAAGAATTTTTAAAATATGCCTGGGAATGGAAAGAAAAATATGGAGGGATAATTCTTCAGCAGTTAAAAAAAATGGGCTGCAGCCTTGATTGGGAAAGAACCAGCTTCACTATGGATCCGGATTATTATCAATCTGTAATTAACGTATTTATTGATTTGTACAATAAAGGATATATCTATAGAGGCAAGAGAATGATTAATTGGGATGTAAAAGCAAAAACAGCATTGAGTGATGAAGAGGTAATCCGAAAAGAAACCCAACAAAAACTATATCATTTAAAATATAAACTTGACGTCGATAATAATGAATACATTACCATTGCTACAGTAAGACCGGAAACTATTATGGGGGATACCGCTATTTGTGTACACCCTGATGATGACCGGTACAAACATCTGCATGGAAAATTTGCATTTGTTCCGCTAATAAATCGTCGCATACCAATCATTACTGACGAATATGTAACAATGGATTTTGGCACAGGCGCCTTAAAGGTAACACCTGCTCATGATGTTAATGATAATCAACTCGGGCAAAAACACAACCTCGAAGTTGTAGATATATTCAATGAAGACGGAACACTTAATGAAGAAGCTCAGATTTATATCGGTGAAGACCGCTTTGTTGCAAGAAAGAAAATAGCAATAGAACTGGAAGAGAAAGGATTCCTCCTAAAAACGGAAGACTACTCAAGCGAAGTTGGTTATTCTGAAAGAACAAATGAAGTAGTAGAACCTAGATTGTCATTACAATGGTGGGTAGATATGAAAAAAATATCTGGACCTGCTTTATCGTCTGTTAATGATGAGGAAGCCAGCCAGCCGGACAGGCAGGTAAAATTTTATCCTGGAAAATTTAAAAATCTCTATCGGCATTGGATGGAGAACATTAAAGACTGGTGTATTAGCCGACAACTTTGGTGGGGACATCAAATACCTGCATGGTATGATGAAGAAGGAAGATTTGTTGTTGCTGCAACAGAAGAAGAAGCCAAAAAAATGTTTGCTGATCAGTTTTCAATTACAAATGCTGCATTAAAACAAGATGAAGACTGCCTGGATACTTGGTTTTCCAGTTGGTTATGGCCTTTTGAAGTCTTTAAAGGATATAGTAATCCCAACAACAAAGAAGTAAATTATTACTATCCGACCAATACATTAGTTACAGCTCCTGAAATTATTTTCTTTTGGGTTGCAAGAATGATAATGGCAGGATTTGAATATAAAAATGAAAAGCCCTTCAATGAAGTTTATTTTACCGGAATAGTTAGAGATAAACAAGGTAGAAAAATGAGTAAAAGCCTTGGCAATTCACCCGACCTTATTGAAATGATAGAAAAAGATGGTGCAGACGCTGTACGTTTCGGTATCATGATTTCATCACCTGCCGGAAATGATTTAATGTGGGATCAGTCAGGTAACGAACAAGGACGATTTTTTATCAATAAAATGTGGAATGCATTAAAATTGATAAAAATGTGGGAAAACAGAGTCGAAGTCCAAACATCGGATGACAATAGTTTTGCTATCGAGTGGTTTGATCAAAGGTTAAATCAAGTTAGATATGAATTAGATACACAATTCAAAGATTTTAATTTGAGTGCTGCATTAAAAACGATTTACTCGTTGATCTGGGATGATTTTTGCAGCTGGTACCTTGAATGGATTAAACCAGGTTTTGAACAGCCTATTAATAAAAATGTTTATGACAAAACCATTGAATTCTTTGAACAATTAGTTCAATTGCTACATCCCTTCATGCCTTTCATTACAGAAGAAATTTATCATCAACTTAAAGAAAGAACGGATGATCTTACTGTAAAACAATATGCACCAACAAAAGATATTGATTTAACGCTATTAAATAATGGAGACTTCTTAAAAGAGATAATCACTACAATCCGTGACGCAAGAAACAAGAACCAGTTAAAACCAAAAAATACAATTAAACTACATATCCAAACAGAACATAAGAAAGTTTACAACTCCATAGAAAATATTCTATCGAAACAGGTAAATGCAGAATCTATTGGATTTACGTCTGATACAATTTCAAATAGCATAACTGTTGTTGTACAAAAAGACAAAATCTTTATTGAAACTAATGTCGAATTGGATACTAGTTCACAAAAACAACAATTACAGAAAGATCTTGACTATTTGAAAGGATTTCTTATCTCCGTTGATAAAAAATTAAGTAACGAAAAATTTGTGCAGAATGCAAAATCTGAAGTGATAGAAATAGAAAGAAAGAAAAAAGCTGACGCAGAAGAAAAAATTAAAGTGATTGAAGACAGCCTGTCCTCACTAATTTAAAAATCTGAATAATTAAATTTTTGTCCGCCAATTGATGCTTCGTACATCAAACCGCCTTTTTGTTGGGTAAATATCATTACTCCTTCTTTGTATTTGACATTTGCAGAAGCTCCTTCAGTTACTGCCACTGCAGATGCTTGTGCCGAAAACTCTATTTTATTTTCTTGAAATCTTTTCAGGTCGGCTTTCGATTCGAAGAATATTACTTCACGATAAGATTGTCCACCAAATTGAAATCCAATACTCAATTGTGTCAACTTCGCTTTTCCAATAATGTTTCCTTTTTCATAAACCACACCATTGCCAACTGCACCCCCAATACCAAAACCACCCTTTCCCACATTTGGAAAAATCACATAACCATATGCCTTATTAAATAACCCTTCCATTAATCCATCAGTTTCAATAAAATCTTCTTTTGCCTCTCCACAATCCGCAACCAGTCTCTTTTCCTTTTTTGATGTTTGTGCTTCAATGGGATTTGACATAATAAACATAGACACCAATACAATAAAAACGGGAAATACAATTTTCTTTTTCATACTATATAGATTAAAATCAAAGCAAATTAAACATTCAATCATTATTTTGGAAAAATACAACAACATTTACAAAGACTTTGCCAAAAAAGATTACATACTATATTTAAATTAAAGACACTTTTACAACTTTAAGTATTATTTGCAACGTTTAATAAGACTATGGCATCATTCCACATATAAATATTACATTTGTTTACAAGATTTATTGTATGAAATACACTGCATTCTTCAAAATTTTGGCATTCATTCTCTTTCTGTTACCGAATATGAGTTTTTCGCAAGAGAAAGACATTGTGATCCGGGTAATACAAAATGAATCTGTTAAATTAACAGATTTTGATACAGAAATAAAAATGAAGAAAAAACAATTTAAAGTTCAGGTCATGTTAGAACATGCTGAAGGGCTTTATGTTTTTGCGAGTATAAAGGATTCGGTTTATAGGTTTACTGAAAATAGCCCGATTAGGGATTTTTCCTATTTAAATCTTTTGGAATTAAGAGAAACAGATACATTTAACACCAATAAGGAACTGAATCTAAGTGAAACAGGTTGGTCATACTGGAGTTATAATGACAGCTTGAAATGGCATTCTTTTAGTCGTAATCCAATTGGCATCGGAAGCAATAGAGTTGTTTGTACAAAATACATAAAAGATCTCTATGATGTTGCAACGGGTGAAACAATAAAATTTAAAGATCTTAAAACGCCATTGTATATTTTATTCATAGGCGTTAAGGAGTATGATGAAAATGGGAAACCTTTAAAGGAATTAATTCGTCGAAAAGTAAAAATTACATTTGGGAAAAATGATGAAAGTGATTAATTGAGAAAATTATCCAGCATGTTTTTCTCCTTTTTTCGGATGGCTTTTTTATGTTTTAGATATGCGATAATTAAAAGAACCAATCCTGCAATAAAGAAAATATTAAATCCAATATAATAACCCACTCTTTCACTTTTATCTTCTGGGGGATTAAACCCACTTCCTGAATACGAAATAGCATTAAATAAAATCAATACTAGTCCTATTGTAATTAAAATGTTTCTAGATTTCATTTTGAAAAATTTAATCTATAACCGGAATTCTTTTTAAGCTTTCCAATAAATAGTTCCAGAATTTTTTCACAGAGCTGATCTGCGCTCTTTCATCAGGAGAATGAGCCCCATAAATATTGGGACCAAAAGATATCATTTGCATGTCAGGGTAGCTTTTCCCAATAATGCCACACTCCAATCCAGCATGTACTGCATTTACATGTGCATTCTCATTAAACAATTCTTTATAAAGATCACTCATGATTTTTATTATTGGGGCATCAGGTCGGGGAACCCATCCAGGATACTCACCACTATAGTTTATAGTAGCACCCGTTAATTCAAAAGCACTTGATATGGCATTTGCCAAGTCCGTTTTTTCAGAATCCACAGAACTTCGGGTCAGACATTTTATTGTAAAAGCACCATCCTTCACAGAAACTTTAGCAATATTATTAGAAGTTTGCACCAATCCTTCAATTTCTGGTGTCATTCTATAAATTCCATTGGGGCAAGCATAAACACTTCTCAATAATTTATATTGAGCATCCAAATTCATAACTTTTTCCGGCGGCGAAATACTTTCTAGAACCAATTCAAGTTTTGAATCTGTAAAACTATATTCAGTTTTAAAGATTTTTTCTAACGTTTCAATTAATCTTGAAACTGTATCTATATGCTTTTCATCTATGACAATCTCCGCAATTGATTCCCGTGGTATTGCATTCCTTAAACTTCCACCATCAACAGATGCAATATTGATTGCACACTCATTAGAAAGATTCCAAAGCAATCGATTCATAAGCTTATTTGCATTCGCTCTACCCGTTTGAATATCCATACCCGAATGACCTCCGGTTAATCCATGAATAGAAATTCTGAATCCCAGATTACCTGTTGCTTTTACTTCTTCGTAATTCCCTGTACATGTAACATCAATGCCTCCGGCACAACCAATCGTCAATTCATCGTCATCTTCTGTATCAAGATTCAATAATATTTTACCTTCCAATAAACCACCTATTAAACCCTTTGCACCTGTCATCCCAGTTTCCTCATCAATTGTGAATAAAGCTTCAATTGGCGGATGTGCAATATCTGATGATGCTAAAATAGCCATAATGGCAGCTACTCCTATTCCATTGTCTGCACCCAGCGTTGTTCCTTTTGCTTTCACCCAATCTCCATCGATAAACATATTAATACCTTCTTTGTCAAAATCAAAATTTGTATCAGCATTTTTCTGATGCACCATATCTAAATGACTTTGCAAAACTACCGTTTGCCGATTTTCCATTCCTTTGCTGGCAGCTTTATTAATAATCACATTACCAACACCATCTACCTGTGTGAACAAACCCAATGATTCTCCAAAGGCTTTAGCAAATGCAATTACTCCTTCTTCTTTTTTAGAGGGTCTAGGCACAGCATTAAGATCTGCAAAATGATTCCATAATACTTTTGGTTCCAATTGTCTTATTGCATCACTCATATACTATATAAATTTTAAAAAGTGCTTAAAAGTAAATGAAAATCATAATTTATAATCGTATTTATTCTGAAGCACAAAACAAGCTTACTTTTGCAAAATGTCACAAAAGAACATTACTGTACAAAGCATTTTGGATAAACTGAATATCAAATCGTTAAACGAGATGCAACTAGCTGCTCAAAAATCGATTGAAAAACAAAAAAACACAATTCTTTTATCTGCAACTGGCTCTGGAAAAACATTGGCCTTTCTATTACCATTAATCAATATGATTGATGCAAATAAAGCAACTTCACAGGCAATTATTATTGTTCCATCGAGGGAGCTGGCTTTACAAATAGAAGCTGTTTTTAAAAGTATGGGGACCAATATAAAAGTAACCTGTTGTTATGGAGGACATAAAAGAGAAACAGAGGAAAACAATTTAATTGAAGCTCCGGGATTGTTAATTGGAACTCCGGGCCGATTGGCTGATCATATTAGAAGAGGCAATATCACATTAGATACAATTGAAACATTGGTTCTGGACGAATTCGACAAATCGCTGGAATTGGGATTTAAAGATGAAGTGTCGTATATCATCAATGCTTTAAAAAACATTAATAAGAGAATTTTGACTTCTGCAACCGAGGCAGTAGATATCCCTGACTTTATCGGCATGAAAGACCCATTAAAATTAAATTTCCTGAATGAAATTGATGAAGAAACTGGGCTTGCAATAAAAACTGTCCTTAGTGATGGGAAGGACAAACTGGAAACATTATTAAGTCTGATATGTATGTTGGGGAATCGCTCTATAATCATATTCTGCAATCACAGAGAATCGGTAGAACGTACAAGCAATTACTTGAAAGAAAAAGACATATTGAATGTTTTTTATCATGGGGCAATGGAACAACAGGAAAGAGATGCTGCTTTATGTAAATTTAGAAATGGCACTTCAAATGTATTGGTTACTACTGATCTTGCAGCCAGAGGTCTAGATATTGCCAATATACGTTACATTATACATTATCATCTTCCTATGAGTGAGGATATTTTTACTCATCGAAATGGAAGAACGGCTAGAATGGATGCCAGTGGAACAGCTATTCTTATATTATCGCCTGAAGAAAAAATACCTGCTTATATAAATACAGATATTGAAAAAATTGATTTGCCGGAGAAAAGAATAATTCCTGAAAAACCTAAATGGTCTACTTTATTTGTTGCTGCTGGCAAAAAAGATAAAGTGAATAAAATCGATATCGTTGGCTTCCTTTCCAATAAAGGCGAATTAAAAAAAGAAGATATAGGTCTTATAGAGGTAAAAGATTTCTTTTCTTTTGTAGCAGTAAAAAAAATCAAAGTAAGTCACACACTTCAATTGATCAAAGACCAGAAAATAAAAAACAAAAAAGTAAAAATCGCAGTAGCAAAATAATATTTACATACTTATTAATGCCTTTATCTTACGCTTGAGGTAAATAAAATTAATATACTTCAATGTTAAGAATTCATAATCACCAATCAGCAATAAAGTAATAGCAGCTTCTTTTAAGACCACAGCATTATTAAAATTAATAAGCGCCTGATCTTTAGCCCCAGCTTTTGCATATTCAATACCCTTCCACAATTCAGATACATACTCGCCTGATTTATTAATCACATTAAATCGCTCATTCACATCTTCCAATAATAGAGAGTTATTGCCACTTTCAAAAAATGTAAGTAATGGCTTATCCTTAGCTTGTTGAGCAGCTGTAATAGCTTCCTCTTTATTACCAAAAGACCAATGAAGCCGGGCAAGGTCTTGATACCTTTTCTTTTGTAAAATAGGCTCATAAGCCGACTTCTCAATAAGATTGCTTAATAAACTAATGGCTTCATTTTCTTGCCTGGCACTTGCTAAGGCTTTTATTCTATTTCTGGTAAGATAATCCCAAGCTGGATTTATTTCGCTCCCTTTAGCATACATGTCCAATGCCTCTTGTTTTTCATCCTGCCCTTCTAATAATATTGCAAACCAGAGATAAACATTTGTCTGATTAGGATTTAATTCAATAGATTTTCTATAAAACAGTTCTGCCTCTTTCCAATTAAAATTCTGGTGATGCCAATAGCCCATAGCGGCCTGTATTTCGCCTGATTTTGGGTCTAAAGAAATCGCTGTATCCAATTGCTTTTTGGCCAATGATAACATTATATCTGGCTCTTCATATCCCCGAAAAGATGAAAGAAGATAAGTAATTGCTAATCCCGAAAATGCCAATGCAAATGTATCATCCTTATTTATTGCTTGCTGAAAGAGTTCTCTTGCAATTAATAAATCTGTTTTTCTCCTTTTTTCTACTAAAAATTTACCTCTTAAATATAAATCATAAGCCTGCAAATTTGCAGTAGGTGTATCATCTAATTTCGCTGTTTCTTTTTTTGTTAGTTTTTTATTGAGAACTGATGCAATTGAAATAGCGACTTCCCGTTGTATAGAGAATATATCATCCATAGAACGATCATAAGACTCAGCCCATAAATGTTCATCAGTAGAAGCATTTATTAGCTGCGCAGTAATGCGAACTTTTTCTCCATATCGTTGTACACTACCTTCCAGAATAGTAGCTACTCCTAATTCACTACCAATTTCCTTTACTGCCTTTGGAAATTTTTTATATTGCATTACTGAAGTTCTGGATATGACTTTCAAAGCCTTAATTCTCGATAACTGCGTAATAATATCTTCAGTAAGTCCATCACTAAAATATTCCTGTTCGATATCACTACTCATATTAGAAAAAGGCAACACTGCAATACTATTCTCATCAATCTTTTTAATCGTTTTTTTATTAGTCGCTGATGAGATAATGGGCTGACTGAAAGAAGTAATAACTTCATAAATATTTACAGGGTCTTTTACATTTTTTAATTGCTCCTTCCTTATAAAAACTGATTCCAGCCCTTTTTTATTAGAAATATTAAGATTGACCATTTCGGAAACATAGATCCCACCAGGAGGAGCTAAGGCTTGAATTCTGGATGCAATATTTACAACATCCCCGAAAATATTTTCATTTTGGACAAGCACATCACCCATATGTATTCCAATCCTTACAGGAATTACCGGCGGATCGTTTAGTTCTGTTTGAAAAAACTTTGCAAATTCCGCTGCATCAGTAGAGCTTTGAAAAAGTAACAATGCCCCATCTCCATAATACTGAATAATTTTACCATTTAATTCTTTAGCAATTATTTCCAGTGATTGTCGAAACCTGTTTATTTTTTCAACTGCCGAATTTTCATCTTCCTGCATCATGGATGTATACCCCACAACATCAGCAAATAAAATAGCAGCTAGTTGATGTGAATGATCTGCCATTGGTTGAAGTTGAACCGCAAGTTAACTAAAATGATTTTCTTTCTACTTATTGTTTCTAAAAACAGCTTGCAATTGATAAGAAAAACTTACCCCAATTTAAAATATGAACCCTCCCATATCTTTCTTAAATTGCAAAAAGCAAAATACTATTTTTATGCGAATAGAAAATGATATAAAACTGGGGTTTAAAGATGTGATGCTTCGTCCCAAACGTTCTACGCTCAGTTCCAGAGTTGAAGTTTCACTTGTTAGAAAATTTAAGCTATTACATAGTGATACAACGTGGGAAGGCATACCGGTCATGGCGGCCAATATGGATACAGTTGGCACTTTTGAAATGGCAGAAGTATTGGCTTCGCTTCAATTATTCACTACTATACACAAACACTATACCCCTTCACAATGGAAAAAGTTTATGAAGGTTACAGGTAACAATATTCAGAGCCATCTTGCCATCAGTACTGGTACAAGTAAAACAGATGCTGAGAAATTGGATATTATTTTAAAAGAAAATAAATACTTACAATTTATTTGTATCGATGTAGCCAATGGTTATTCAGAAAAATTTGTAGCGTTTGTAAAAGCTACCAGAAAAAAATATCCAGACAAAGCAATCATCGCTGGAAATGTGGTTACCGGTGAGATGGTAGAAGAACTTTTGTTGGCAGGTGCAGATATTATTAAAGTTGGAATTGGTCCCGGATCTGTTTGTACTACCAGAGTAAAAACTGGAGTTGGCTATCCGCAACTTTCTGCCATTATAGAATGTGCCGACGCTGCTCATGGATTAGGTGGACTTATAATTTCTGATGGGGGCTGCAAAGTTCCAGGTGATGTAGTAAAGGCTTTTGGTGGAGGCGCCGATTTTGTAATGCTCGGTGGTATGTTGGCAGGCCATGAAGAAAGTGGCGGAGAGTTAATAGAGAAAGATGACAAAAAATACAAATTGTTTTATGGTATGAGTTCAGAAACAGCTATGAAAAAATATGCAGGAGGGGTAGCTGAGTACCGGGCTTCAGAAGGTAAAACAACCGAAATTCCATATCGTGGCAAAGTTAATGATACCGTTCAAGACATTCTTGGCGGCCTTCGATCTGCTTGCACTTATGTAGGAGCAAAATCGTTAAAAGAATTATCGAAACGAACTACGTTTATCCGAGTTGCGGAACAACACAATGAATGGTTTGCAGAATAACATAAGAATAATTTGTATGAAAAAAAGACAAAATTATATTTCCTGGGATGAATACTTTATGGGTGTTGCATTGCTATCTGCAAAGCGTAGTAAAGACCCCAGCACTCAAGTAGGTGCATGTATTGTAAATGAAAAGAACAAAATTGTTGGCGCCGGTTACAACGGCTTACCAATAGGTTGTAGCGATGATGAATTCCCATGGGGAAATGAAGGGGAATTCATGAATACAAAATATCCGTATATCTGCCATGCAGAATTAAATGCAATTTTAAATAATATTGGCATGGATCTCAGTGGCTGTAAGATATATACTGCCTTATTTCCTTGTAATGAATGTGCAAAAGCAATTATCCAGTCAGGCATTTCTGAAGTCATTTATCTTTCTGATAAATATGAAGGTAACGATGTATTTAAAGTTTCTAGATTGATACTGGAAAAGGCCGGAATCAAATACAGAAAAGTAAACACAGAAATTGCAAGCCTTACTTTATCTTTTAATGATAAAGATGTTTAATCAACTTACTTATTGGGGCTGTTAGCTTCAAGAATCCGTAAAAAATTTAATCCCAGAATTTTTTTGACGTCTTTTTTACTATAACCTCTTTTCAAAAGCTCTTTTGTAATAAGCGGCATATTTGTAACATCATCCAATTGCTGAGGAGCAGAATTAATACCGTCAAAATCGCTTCCTAATCCTACATGGTCAATTCCAATCAATTTTACAATATAATCCAAGTGATCAATCAGCATTGATAATGGTGGTCGCAGCGATATTACTTCATCAGGATATTTTTCAAACAAATAAAAATCAGCAAAATATGATTCCGGATTTATGTTTAACAAAGAATCTCTTTCTTTTTTATGGTTGGCACTAAATTCTTCAGCTCGGCGATCGTAGCTACTGTCTACAAATCCTGAATAAAAATTTAAATGAATTACACCTCCATTTTTACCAATTGCTTTTATTTGTTCATCTTTCAAATTTCTGGGAACCCTGCACAGCTCATACACACAACTATGGGAAACTAATACTGGTTTCGATGTTGCAGCAATTGCATCAAAAAATGTTTTCTCACCAACATGACTGAGATCGACCAACATCCCGAGCTCATTCATTCGCTTAACAACCTGTCTCCCAAAATCAGTAAGTCCTTTTTGCTTTAATTTTTCTGGTCTGTTTGTTTCATCCCATGCAGATGAAGCCCAGTCTGTTGAGTTATTCCAGGTAAGTGTCATATACCTTACTCCTCTGGCATAAAATCTATTCAAATTGTCTAAATTATTCTCAATCATATGGCCGCCTTCAACTCCAAACATGGCAGCTAACTTTTTTTCTTTAAATGTTTGATTCAGTTGAGAAAATTTTTCTATCATAATCAATTTGTCTGGGTTTCGGTTTGCTACAGCATCCAATGTGTCCATTTCCCTATTTGCCCATGCATAAGGATTCTCCTTTTGCCCATCACACCAAACAGAGAAAAGTTGTAAATCGATTCCTCCTTTTTTAAACCTGTCAATATCAGAATGTGTTTTTCCTGATAGATCGGTATCGATAACAACACCATCATCAACTGCTTTACTAAGTAAATCGTTGTGCGTATCAACAACAATAGACTTAAAATGTAATTTCTTGTAAGGTTGGGAAAAAATCAAAAATGGCGAAAAGGCTAATAAAAAAAAGAAGGCAATTTTAAACATATTATTCCTTTAATCGTTGACGTAATCAAGTTTTTCGATGTATAATATTAATTATGAAAGATACATTTTAATACCTCTATCTTTTTTGATTTTATAATGAAGTAAAAAATAAGTAAATAGAAAAAAGAAATTAAACACAACCATTAAACGTTTTTTCCAACAAGCCTAACAAATTTTTAATAAAAATATATAAGCTACAGAAATAAAATTAATCTTAACTCCTTGTATATGAGTTACTTAATTAACAGAATATTGCAATGTCAAGTAAAATAGTAGCGAGATATTCAATATTATGGGTTGCAATTTAGTTTAACTAGACATTCTCCATTAAATTTGCTCCAATTTATGTAGTTTTATAGCATAAGGGAAAGTTTAAAACTGCTTTCAACATTATTACACCAAAACAATTAAAAATGAAAAAATCGCTTTTATTATTATCGGCCTTCTTGCTGATGATTACAGCATTTGCACAAGAGAAACCCAAAACACTTGTAACTGTTGGATTTACCGGAGCCTTAAATATGGCGAAATTCAATCTTAAAAACCAATCAAGCTCATCATCCACAGATTACAGCTTTCGTTCTGATGGGGTTGCAGGTTTTTGGTTTAATTTCCCAATTAGTGAAAGATTTTCATTTGAGCCACAGGTTTTATTTAGCACTAACAAGGTAGCTCCAACAGGTGGCACTTCTGCTGATTTTAATGGTAAAATCAATTATGTTGGAATCCCGTTATTATTGAAAATTCATGCTGGTAAATATATCGCCTTCCCAATCGGGCCACAGATCGATATTAGAAGAAGTGTGAAAAATAATATAGGCAATTCATCTCTTTCAAATAGTGCAACAGAAAGTTATAGTCTTGGACTAAGTGGTGGTATAGAGATTATGCCAAAAGCAAGGTTTACTATTTTTGGTCGTTATATTTATGGCCTTACAACAGTAAATAATCCTCTTACTACTTCTCGTCCATACGAGGCTAAGAATCAAAATATTTATGCTGGTTTCAAGGTTAAATTATTTGATTTTTATAAGAAGAAAAAAATTGTACCACCTCCACCTCCAGAACCACCAAAAGATACAGATGGAGATGGCATTATTGATAGTCTTGATAAATGTCCAACTGTTCCAGGCCTTCCAAAATATGATGGATGTCCAATTCCTGATACTGATAAAGACGGTATTAATGATGAAGAAGACAAATGTCCAACTGTACCTGGAATAGCAAAATATCAAGGATGTCCAATTCCTGATACTGATAAGGACGGAATCAATGACGAAGAAGACAAATGTCCAACTGTACCTGGTGTACCAGAATATCAGGGATGCCCAGTTCCAGACAGAGATAAAGACGGTGTACCTGATAAAGATGATAAGTGTCCAGACACTCCAGGTTTAGTAGAATTGCAGGGATGTCCTGAAATCACCAATGAAATAAAGAATACAATTGACTATGCAGCTAAGAATGTTTATTTTAATACAAACAGTACTAAGCTATTAGAAAAATCATTTGGACCGTTGGATTCAGTGGTATCTATTCTTAATAAAAATATGAGCTTGAAACTGAAGATAGATGGTCATACTGATAGCGATGGAAGCGATGCTTTTAATATGAAATTGAGTGAAGGCCGTGCAGGATCAGTAAAAGCATATCTTGTAAGTAAGGGAATTAGTGAAGACAGGTTGGAAAGTGAAGGATTTGGCGAATCAATGCCTGTAGCACCAAACACTACCAGGGCAGGTAAAGCTAAAAACCGTCGGGTGGAAATGAAGCTATCTTATTAATATTAGAATTAAAATTAAAAAGTCCCGACAATTATGTCGGGACTTTTTTTATGCTATTTATTTTGGTTGATGGAGTTAGAAATCATTTTCTTAATCTTTATTTTGTAAACTATATTTGGTTCATGAATTTTAGAATCCGTCAAATTAGGCCAGTTGATAATCCTATTATATCCAAAATAATAAAAGATACATTAACGGAATTTGGGGCTAACAGACCAGGAACCGTTTTTACTGACCCATCAACAGATCAGCTATTTGAACTATTTCAAAAAAAAGGAGCCACATATTTTATCGCAGAAAAAAATGATAAAGTAGTTGGAGGTGGGGGGATTTACCCTACCAATGGATTGCCAACTGATACTTGTGAGTTTGTAAAAATGTATTTACTTCCTGAAGCAAGGGGTATCGGATTAGGAAAGGCTATCATTAATAAAAGTATTGTATATGCAATAGAAAATGGCTATAAAAATGTTTACATCGAATCTATGCCTGAATTAAAACAAGCATTATATGTTTATGAAAAATTTGGTTTTACATATTTGAAAGCCCCGATGGGTAATAGCGGACATACAGGTTGCAGTTTATGGATGTTGAAAAAATTAGTAGAATAAAATTATACCAAAGCTACTTCATAAACCGGGCTAAATAAATATACTTTCCCAGTTTTAATTTCTGTGCATTTAAACCGTTTTCGTAGTTTTTCATCTATTCGAAAAATCCTTCCATCTTTAGTACGGAATAAAGATCCGAAACTAATTTCCTCTATGAGTTGAGCATTACTTTTATTGATATCATATTTACGCAACACTCGTAATAATCCATCTTCAGCACAACTACTGGCGGCAGGGCTTTTCAATGACATCATTACTTCTTTTTCGATATCAGTAGGAAATACTTTTTTTTCTACAAACTGTTGTAGCATATTCCCAAAAATAAATTTCCATTCCTTACCATGAGCCTGCACTTTATTATTGTATTGCTCAAAAGTTAAAAGATGAGCTAACTCATGCAATAAAGTAATTAAAAAAGCATACTTATTCAGATTGCCATTTATACTAATTCGGTGATTATTGTGTAAAGTCTGATGCCTATAATCTCCTAAAATACTTTTTCTTTCTCTTGTTATCGTTAAATGAACTTTAAATTGGTGAAGATATGCTGCTACAGCATTACTGGTATTTGGAGGCAAGTAGTTTTGCAAATGATCTACAGGAACTTCTTTCTTAGGCATGCTTTCTGGGCTTCAACATTTTTAGAGCTGCTCTTGTTTCAAGAACAGTGTAAACTATATACATTCCTGCGCAAATCAATAATGCAGGTTTGCTTACCAGTTTTTTTACAATAATAATATAAACGAATGCTGCAATCGCAACAACAAAAAACTTAATAATAAACCCTGCATATACTGCCCTTACAAAGGCCTGTGGATTTTCAGATTTAAAAGAATGCTGTGTCATCAGTAATGCAGCTAATGACACAAGAAACAAAATAAAATTTCCTATAATAACAACTGTGCTATCAATTCCATTACCTTCAAATACCCCTTGCCTATCCAGCAATAAAAATAAAAAACTAGAAGCGATCCAGAAATATGTAATCGATTGTTTAAAAATAGATTTGCTATTCATTATTGTTTTTTCTGCTGGTTTCTTTTAATAATTTAAAGAAGATTACTGACAATACAGCTAAAGGTAAAACACAAGAAAATAAAGGCAAAGAATGTAACCATTTATCAATTTTAAATCCGCCAAAAACTGATAGTCCGATGGCAACTAATAATTGAGTGCCAAGGCTGGCATACTTAAGCAGAAATTCCTTATTGCTATTTTGCTTGAACTTGCTGTTCATTTTTACTGATCTCTACAACGTTTGCACCCATATGGCATTGTCCATTAAAAGTAGCCGAAGGTTCAATTTGCAATTTACCCGCATATATATTTCCGGTAACAGTTGAATCGCCTTTTAATTGTAATAATTCCTTTGAACGAATATCACCATCTACTTTACCTGTTATATCTGCTTGATTACTTATAATATCGCCTTCCACTACACCACTAGTTCCAATAATAATCTTTGCATCACTCTGAATGTTACCAATTACAGTTCCATCAATACGTAAATCATTTTTGCTATGAACATCACCTTTAAGTGTAGTTCCTGCTCCTATGAGTGTGGCACCATTACCATTATTTGTTCCACCCGGCATTTCTTCATTGCTTTTTTTAAACATAAAAATCTTATTTAGTCATTTGATATTTCTGTTTTTGGTACTTTTAACATCGTTGTATCTAATGCAACAGTATTATTACCTTTTAGAGGTCCGTTTCTTAATCCATTGTCAAATTGTTGTAATAATAGTATTTGTTTATTTGCTTCATCTACCTGATATTTAAGTTGCCTTAATTCTGTTGCGGACTTATAATCTGTACTTGCTCCAGGAATATAATATTTCAAGGGTGTAAAAACGATAAGGGCAACTGTTAATCCAACTAAGAGTACAAAAACGGTGCTTAACATAACATAAACGCTTAATCTTGAGAGTTTGAAGGTTACCATTTCCTCATATGTATCGTCATTCATAACAACCAATCGATAACGGTTTTTTAGCCTCTTTAGGGTTGAAGATGAACCTAATTTTAACATAATCACATTTTATACTTTCCGTATTGAAATACTACAAAATAAATCTGATGAAATGCCGAATTACCTGCCATGAATGAGAAAAAAATTGCAGTATTATTGAACATCATTTGGCATTATGCTCTAAAGGTAAGCAATGAAGGTTTGTAATACAATTTCTCATAGGTAAATTCAAGTAAAAAAAATGGCCTATTTTTATACTAAATTGTTTGAAATTCAGTTAATAAGACCTTAGATTGCGACGGAAATGCGACTTATCCTAAATACTTTTACTGCGGTGCTTATTCTTCTTCTTTGTCAAAGCAGTTTACCTGCATTTTGTCAACTTGGAATTCCTATTACCATCTCAAAACCAAAAGAATATGAAGACAGAGTACTTCGCTCTGAAAAGTCAGATGAAAAGAAATTTACGCTTCCTAACCGGTTTATTCAAAATACAGTAACTCATTATAATTATTATTTTAATGCAAATACAAAGCTGAATGAAGTTTTAGAAAGAGCTAAACTCAGTTTTAAGGATGATTATTCAGAATTATTATCTTTCTATAATTATAGTCTTGATGCAACTATTATAGACTCACTTCAACTTGATTCAATTACACTTAAAGCATCCAGCGGTATTGCTTTGCATGACTTGAGAAATGATTGGGTTGACAATCTTTATCTTTTATGGGGCGCTTCATTTTATTTACAAAAAAAGTTTGATTCAGCATATTTGATGTTTCAATTCATTAATTATGCTTTTGCGCCAAAAGAAAAAGATGGATATTACTTAACTATTGGAAGTGGTCGGGATGGTAATTCTGCATATAGTATTTCTACAAAGGAAAAAAACAGTTTGCCCAGAAGAATATTTTCTGAACCACCCAGTAGAAATGATGCATTTATCTGGCAAATTAGAAATTATTTAGCACAGGATCAATTTGCGGAAGCTTCCAGCTTAATTGTTGCATTAAGAAATGATCCTGCGTTCCCTAAAAGACTACAAAATGACCTAAGTGAAGTACAAGCTTATTTTTTTTATAAAAGGAATATGTGGGATAGCGCTGCTTTATATCTCACAAAAGCATTAAGCAATGCAACAAATCTTCAGGAAAAAGCTAGGTGGGAATACCTCGCCGGACAATTATTTGAAAAGGCAGGTCAGTTTAAAGAAGCTGAAAAAATTTATGCAAAAACCAGCAGTCATACAACAGATCCCATACTTGATATATATGCCCGCTTATCTTCTATTAGAGTAATAAGAGATGAAGGAGAGCAAACCATTGAAAAAAATGTAGCCAAACTTATAAGAATGGCTAAACAAGACAAGTATGAAGATTACCGGGATATTATTTACTACATGGCTGCGCAAATGCAATTGCAAGGAAATAATATTGATGCAGCAATTGCATTATTGCTTAAAAGCACCAAATATGCTAATAATGGAGTTGAACAAAAAAATAAAGCATTTTTACAACTAGCACAACTTTCTTTAGCCCGTAAAGAATATCGAAATGCTTATAATTTTTATGATAGCTTAAGTTTGGATGATCCGACATTGAAAAATATAGAAGAAATAAAAGAAAAAAAGAATTCTTTGGGCATAATTGCATCCAACCTTGAAATAATAGAGAGGCAGGATAGTCTGCAGCGAATTGCTGCAATGCCAGAGGAGCAACGTAATGATTTTGTAAAAAAATTAGTCCGTCAAATAAGAAAGCAACAAGGTTTAAAAGATGATCCCACTATTACAAGCGGCTCTGTATTTAATAATCCGACTATTCCTCCATTATTCCCTACCAACACTAAAGGCGAATGGTATTTTTATAACGCATCCTCCCGTTCAAGAGGATTAGGAGAGTTCAAAAAAAGATGGGGCACAAGACCCAATGTTGATAACTGGCGTCAGAGTGCATTAATTGGAAATATAATTCCTTCAAATACTGCTGGTCAAAATAATACAGGGGGCGGAAACCAACAAAGCGTACCGCAGGAAATTTCTTTTGATGCTTTGTATGAAAATCTACCATTAACAACTGAAGCATTAAAATTATCAAATGATTCCATAGCAAATGCAATGTTAGCATTAGGGAAATCATATATTCAACTAATGGAAGACTGTACGGCAGGTACATCTACATTGGAGGAATTAAGAACCCGATATCCGAATTATGAACAAATGGATGAAGTGCTTTTCAATCTCTATTATTGTTATAACAAAAATGGAGATGTTGCAAAAGCAACTAATTTAAAAAAATCGCTGACACAGGATTTTGAAAATAGTGATTTCAATAAAATTCTAAAAACAGGAATAAATCCAAAGTCCGGGCTCCCAAATCCAGCTGCAACGAAAACATATGAAGCTATTTATGATCTCTTTATAGAAGGCGATTTTAAAAAAGCAATTGCAGAAAAGAAAATTGCAGACAGTATTTATAATAAAAACTTCTGGACACCGCAACTACTTTACATTGAAGCAGTGTATTATATAAAAGAAAGACAAGATAGTATAGCTAAAAAAATATTGGCAGACCTGATAGGTCAGTTTAGCAATTCTCCATTACAACCTAAAGCAACTACCTTGCTTGATGTATTAAGCAGAAGGGCGCAGATTGAAGAGGAATTAAAGAACATGGTCGTTACAAAAATACCTGGTGATACTTCAACAAGTAAGCCACCTGTTGTAATTATTAATACACCTAAACCAGATACGACTACTATAGTTCCGCCAATCGCTGTAACTACTATACCTCCAAAGGATACAACAACAAAAAAAGCCGTTGAAAACATTACATCATCATATGTTCATTCACCTGCAGAACCACATTATGTTGTTTTGCTCCTCAACAAAGTAGACCCTGTTTTCTCAAACGAAGCAAAAAATGCATTTATAAAATATAACAAGAGTTTTTTTTCCGGCAAGAACTATTCAATTGATCTTTTTGAACTAAATACCGATTACCGCTTATTGTTGATTGCCCCATTTTCGAATGCACAGGATGCAATAAGTTATATAGAAAAAACAAATCCTAAAACCGCCACTGAAATTATTCCCTGGCTAAAAGGTGGCAAATACTCTTTCTCAATCTTGACAAATAGTAATTTTGACCTTTTAAAAAACAAGCAGGATGTAGATGCCTATAAATTATTCCTGAATCAGTATTTTCCTGGTAAGTTTCAATAATTACAATAGAAATCAACAGCTTTTTAATTTTAGCAAATAGTTTGGCAAAAAATTAAGCAAATGGCTACCCTTACCGGATTGTATTTTCTTAATTTCGATATATTAAAATAATTGGACTTACAATAATATATAAAGTATGAAAAAAGCCGTTCGCATTTTTTGGCGCCTTTTTGCATTTGGTTTTATTGCTTTCATCGCTTTAATATTGATGGCAAACTTTGGTGTTTTTGGCAAAATGCCTTCCCTTGAAGATTTGGAAAATCCATCCATATTACAAGCATCTGAAATTTATGCAGAAGATGGCACTCTGATGGGTAAATTCTATACAGAAAGAGGAAATAGAAGCAACGTTAAACACAGTGATATTTCCCGTTATGTTATTGATGCATTAGTGGCAACTGAGGATGAACGTTTTCATAACCATAGTGGTATTGATTTTAAATCTACATTAAGGGCAATCCTTACATTAGGTCGTCAAGGTGGCGGCAGTACTATAACGCAGCAGTTAGCAAAAGCTTTGCTTGCACAGGGAAGTAAAAACAAAGCATTCAGGGTAATTGAAAAATTAAAAGAATGGATTATTGCAGTAAAGCTTGAAAAAAATTTTACAAAGGAAGAGATTATTACTTTATATCTCAATGTTGTTCCTTTTGGAAACAATATCTATGGAATAAGAAATGCAGCTCGTTCTTTCTTCCAAAAAGAACCGGACAGACTTGATGTAGAAGAAGCAGCGCTTCTGGTCGGTATGCTTAAAGGCAATACTATTTACAACCCAACCCGTAATCCAAAAGCTGCATTAGACAGACGAAATGTTGTAATAGGCCAGATGGAAATTAATGGGAAAATAAAACCTGCTGAAGCTGTAAAGTATAAAGCCACTCCTATAAAACTAAACTATAAAAAACTGGATGAAAATACAGGCTATGCACCTTACTACAGAGAGATATTAAAGCAAGAAATAAGAGAAGCAATTAAAGATCTTAAAAAGCCAAACGGCAAACCATATAGCATTTACAATGATGGATTAAAAGTATATACAACCATAAACATTCAAATGCAGGAGATTGCAGAAGAAGGAATGGCCCAACACATGGCTCAATTACAAAAAGGAATTAACGCTAGATCAGACATGAAATCGGGTAAAATCTGGAAAGGCCATGAGAATATTTTAGAAAAAGCAGCAAAAGAATCTGACAGGTGGAAAAACCTTACAGAAGATGGGCTTAGCGATAAAGAGATTAGAGCCAGTTTTGAAGTAAAAGTACCAATGAAAATTTTCGTTTGGAATAACAAAAGAGAGATGGATACGGTACTTACACCCATGGATTCAATTAAATATCACTTACAAATGGAACAAGCCAGTTTCATGGCTTTGGATCCTGTAACTGGTGAAGTAAGAGCATGGGTAGGTGGCATTGATTTTAAAACATATAAAAACGATCACATTAATCTAAATACAAAGAGGCAGGTTGGATCAACTATAAAACCTTTTTTATATACACAGGCAATGGAAGAAAGGGGTTTCAAACCAGAGACGGAATGTGAAAATGTTGCACAATTTTTTCCAGGTAGTGGGTGGGTTCCTTCAGGTAGGAAATGCGGAGGAGGAAGTATGACAATGGCAAATGCATTAGCCTATTCAAAGAACTGTGCTACTGCTTATATCATGAAACAAGTTGGACCAAAACAATTTTCAGATTTTCTAAGTAGAATAGGTATCCCGACGCCGGTTAAGCCCTATCCTTCTATTGCACTAGGAACCTGTGATCTCTCTATGTATGAAATGCTTTGGGGCTATACAATATTTGCGGGTCGTGGTTTTTCTTCCCGTCCATTCAGTATTAGTCGCATTGAAGATCGAAATGGAAATATTATTAAACGGTTTGATTTTAGTGTTAACAGAAAGGAAGCCATTAGTGAAGTAACCGCTTATACAATGGCAAAAATGATGCAAGGAACCGTTGATAAGGGTACAGCCGGAGGCATGCGTAATCGTGTAGGCGCTTTAGAAATGGGAGGCAAAACAGGTACAACTGATGATAATGCCGATGCCTGGTTTATGGCTTACACCCCACAATTATTAGCTGGTGCTTGGGTAGGTTTCGAATACACATTTATGAGAAATCAAAGTGATGGAAATAGAATTGCCCGTCCTATTGCCGAGTATTTTTTTAGAAAAGTACTTGCTAATAAGAAATTAGGAATTGAAAAGGATGCAAAATTTGTAAAACCAGCAGAACTGGAGAATGAAATAAACAGTGCCGATATTGAATATAAAGATATTGAAGCAACTCCTGGTGCTGAGGGCTCTGATCAGGGAGTTGGTAATGAAAACGACTACTTTTTTGAAAACGATCCCGTTGAAAATTTAGGTCCGGAATCAAAGCCATTACCACTAGATGATGACAAAAAGGCGCCAAAAAAAGACACAATTAAAACAATAACAAAATCTCCAGCAAAAAAAGAAGATCCAACAAGCAAACCAATTGGTTCCGCAACAAATGAAACGGAGAAAAAAAAAGGAATTCTAAAAAGAATATTTGATAAGAAGAATAAAAACTAACTAAATAATATTTGTATTCAAAAATGAGTACAGGAATTTTCATTAAAGAAGCTACTGAAATGGACATTGCTTTGATACAGCAATTGAATTCCAAAGTATGGCCACAAACTTACAAATCCATACTATCTAAAGAACAGATTGATTACATGCTCGATATGATGTATACCACTGAATCTTTATTAACCCAAATGAAAAAAGGCATTCAATTTATCATCATTCATGATGATAACATCCCGGTAGGCTTTGCCTCATTTTATAAAATTGACAAAAACACATTTAAACTTGATAAAATTTATGTCCTGCCGACTCAACAGGGAAAAGGAACGGGGAAATTTGTTGTTGATTACATTTCTAATTTCATTATGGATGAAGGTGCTAGTGCTCTTCAATTACAAGTAAATAAACAAAACCTCAAAGCAAAATGTTTTTACGAAAAAATCGGCTTCAATGTAATTGAAGAAGCTGATTTTGATATTGGAAATGGATATTTTATGAACGATTTTATTATGGAGAAAAAAATAACTGATCTGTTAAAGTATCTAAAATGATTTTCCGGTTTTTAGCATTAAGTGATTTCGGCTACTCAGTTTTTAAAACTTTTTTACATTCAAGAAACCTTATTGGATCTACTGGTGTTTCAAAATCATACATTAAAAATTCCAACTTGCTACCTACCGAAATATAGCCCATTGCTTGTCCTGCTTTTAGATTATCACCTCTTCTTACTAATGGTTTAGAAAGTCCTGAATACCAGAAATAAAAATCACGGTAATAAAAAACAATATCCCATTTTCCATCATCATTCTGTACAACATTAGAAACCCGTCCTCCCACAACAGCCTTTACAGTAGTATCTGGAATACTAACCAGTACAATACATAAATCTGGCTGATCAAACTTCATGATATTTTTCGGAGGTGGTACAATTAGTGCTTCATCTAATGGACATTTTAACCAAATGCTATCCTTCTGTGCAAAAATTAATGAAGGAAACATAAATAAGACTACAAAAAGAAAACCCTTAACCATTTTATTCATAAGGTATATTTATTAATCAGCAAATCGAATTTTTTTAGCCATTTCCGCACTCATTCCTTCCGCAGAAATACCATAACCACTTACAAGAATTCCTTTAACACCACTTTTCGATTCAATTCCATAAATTATAGATTCGTCAGAGGGATTTGAATCACCTTCAAATCTATAATATTCAATAATATCAAATTCATTCACATCAAACTTTTCATTTTCACAGACGAGACAATTCTCCAATAGGTTGAAGTCAACTGAAAATCCTCTTTCTTTTAAACCATTAACTGCTCCGGAAAGTGTTTCGTAAACATACATTAATACAATTTTTATACTTCTAAATTTACAAATTTTTATTGGTTAAAAATTTTTAATACACCAACCTGTGTGTCTGCTTTATAACTCCCATTACAAAAACACTTTGCACTTGTCCCATATTTTCAATCTGGCTAAGTTTGTTTACATGAAAATCGTAGTACGTTTCCATATTTTCCGAGACAACTTTTAACATAAAATCAAATTCCCCTGAAATATTATAACATTCTACAATCTCATTTAATGAATGAATTGCAGTTATAAATTTTGTTCCTGCCGTTTTGCTATGTTCTTTTAATGATACATAACAAATAACAGTAAGCCCCTTCCCTACTTTTGAAGGATCAACCAATGCAGCATATTGCTTTATAACCCCAGATTCTTCTAATCGTTTTATTCGCTCATGCACTGGTGTAGAAGTAAGGTTTATCTTCTCTGCAATTTCTTTTACCGTCATTCTTGCATTGTCTTGTAACAATCGTAGCACTTCAATATCCTTCTCATCTAATTGGATATTAGTAGATTCTGCTGTTTTATTCATTTTAGCCATAAAAAACAGTATTTAACACTAAATATACCCAATTATTAGAACAAAATACCAAATTTTCATTGAATTGCATTATTATTATCTATTGTAGGTATATTTGTATCCTAAAAATTAAGAAATTATGTCAACAACAACAAAATCAATAGATTTTAGCCTCAAAAACAAAGTGGCAGACATCTCCTTAGCAGCATGGGGACGTAAAGAAATAAGACTTGCCGAAGCAGAAATGCCGGGTTTAATGTCAATCAGAGAAGAATACGGTCCTTCACAACCCTTAAAAGGTGCAAGAATAGCTGGTTGCTTACACATGACCATTCAAACGGCTGTTTTAATTGAAACATTAGTAGCACTTGGTGCAGAAGTTAAATGGAGCTCATGTAATATCTTTTCAACACAAGATCATGCTGCTGCAGCAATTGCTGAAGCAGGAATTGGTGTATTTGCCTGGAAAGGTCAAACACAAGAAGAAGCTGACTGGTGTATTGAACAAACTTTATTCTTTGGCGCACAGGACAAGCCATTAAACATGATACTTGATGATGGTGGCGATCTTACCAATATGGTATTAGATACTTATCCTGAATTGATACAGCATGTAAAAGGTATTTCTGAAGAAACAACAACAGGTGTACACCGTTTATATGAAAGGGTAACAAATGGTACTTTGCCAATGCCGGCTATTAATGTAAATGATTCAGTTACCAAATCAAAGTTTGATAATAAATATGGTTGTAAAGAATCATTAGTAGATGCAATTCGTAGAGCTACCGATGTAATGATGGCTGGTAAAGTAGCTGTTGTAGGTGGATATGGTGATGTAGGAAAAGGATCTGCTGCTTCTTTAAAAGGCGCAGGATGTCGTGTAATTGTAACAGAGATTGACCCTATTTGTGCCTTACAGGCTGCAATGGACGGTTTTGAAGTAAAGAAAATGGTAGATGCAGTAAAAGAAGCTGATATTGTAGTTACAGCATCTGGTTGCCGCGACCTGATCACTGGCGAACATTTCAAACTTATGAAAGACAAGGTAATCGTTTGTAATATCGGTCACTTCGATATTGAAATTGATATCTCCTGGTTAAATACAAATTATGGCAATACAAAGGATACAATCAAACCTCAGGTTGATATGTATACGATAGATGGTAAAGACATCATTATCCTAGCTGAAGGAAGATTAGTAAACCTTGGTTGTGCAACAGGTCATCCATCATTTGTAATGAGTAATTCATTTGCAAACCAAACGCTGGCACAAATTGAACTTTGGACAAATAATAAGAACTACGAGAACAATGTTTATGTTCTTCCAAAGCATTTAGATGAAAAAGTTGCCCGTTTGCATCTTGCTAAAATTGGAGTAGTATTAGACGAATTAACAGCTGCTCAATCATCTTATCTTGGCATTTCAAAAGAAGGGCCATTTAAGCCAGAACAGTACAGGTATTAATAAGTTGTTCAACTAATATCACAAAGCCCAACTATAAATAGTTGGGCTTTTTTGTTATTCAACTTCATTTGATTGTCACCTGTATTTGGTAGAAAACCAGGGTGTATAATATGAGTTAATTTAAAGTAAAATGATTGCAACGAATTAATTTATTGGTTTCTAAGAACAAGAAGAGTAGGTACTAATTTTTTTGTTCTTACAATAGAAGAATAAGAATGACATCTTATTATTACAAAGGAAAAAAGTTAGATAGAAAGTAAATGTGTACTACAAAGTATAATTCTTTTAGTTCTTACTTAAAAAAACACTACACTTATAATTCAATTATACTTTTTCTTTTATTACAATCGTCGATAAAAAAAGGGATAGCAATATTTTATTTATTGTGTAATTATCCAATTTCAAAAACTGATTTATACCGGATAGAAGCCATAATTGTATATACAATCTACTTACATTATTCTTTACTATCATAGTGCATTTAAAAAATGGAATAATGAGAGGTATCTGAGATTGATACATTTTTTATTTGTGTAACCAGAATTATTTACAAAAAATAATGGGGAGGAAATTACATGATACCACAAAAAAATCCCGGCTACTTTTCAGTAACCGGGATTGTTATTTAAATCTGTCAACCTATTTATTAGGTCTTTTCAAATTGTTTTTTATTGTACTACCACTAAGCCAGAAACTACTTTTCCAGTGTACTCATGTGCAACTTTTACAACATAAGTTCCAGGAGCCATAGCAGTCAGATCAAAATCCATTCTTAGATAAGGAGCTGTGCCAAATGGCAAGAAGAATTTCTTAGTAGTAACCAACTGTCCGATTGCATTGAATATTGATACAATTCTGCTTTCGTTGACAGTAGAACTTTGGAAGTAATACCGTACCTGGAATTGACCATCCGTTGGGTTTGGATATATCCACAAACGATCAGAAGGTTCAGAACCGATTACTAATAAATTAGACGATCCCATACAACCATTTTTATCAGTCACAGTTGCCTGATACGTTCCAATCTGATCAATACCTACACCCTGAGTATTAGTTGTTCCACTAATTGGACTACCATTTAAAGTCCATGCCCATCCATTTGCAGCAGCAGCAGTATCGCTAGTTGCGGTTACTACTGTATTTCCATTAGATGGCGGAGTTAATGTAAGATCAGGAGCAGTAATTGCAACGATTGGCAGCTTATTAACTTTCAATGTTGCCGCAGCTGATGCAGTTGATCCTAAACAAGGAGCAGCAGTATAATTAGCACGGTATCTGTTGTTATTCATTAACTGTGTAACATTACTTAATGTTAATGTTGAACCTGTTTGTCCACTAATATTAGACCAGGTTACGCCACCATCTACGCTTACTTGCCATTGGCGGGTTACTGGTCCACCAGCTGCAGTTGAAGTAAATGAAGTAGTACCACCTACACAAACAGCAGTGTTTGCTGGAGCTACTATTGCACCTACAGGATTAACCACTGTAACAGGAACTACAGTTGCTGGAGAAGTACAAGGTGTTGCTGTAGAATAAACTACAGAATAGTTTGTACTGCTGGTTGGATTAACATAAATAGTATTCTGAAGTGAACCAGGTACATAAGGTATAGTCGCTAAAGGATCTAACCACATAGTATTAGCCTGACCAGTCCAAACACCGGTTGCAGCTGCACCATATGTAATAGTTATTGACCATGCAGTTAAAGTACCATCATCACCTGCAAAGCTATCACGAACACCCAAGGTCCAGTTTCCACTAGGAACTGTGTAAAGTGAACTCCAAGTAGCTGTTGAAGGAGCTGGTAAAGTAGTAGGTCCGGCATCAGCAGGTCCTACTGCAGCATCTGCTTTAAAGGTACCTGTCCATAAATTTGTTTGAGTTCCAAGTGCAACTGTTCCAGCAGAACTGATATTAGTATTAACCATACCAGTTGTTGGTCCAACACCAGTTCCTGAAATTTGATAATCCAAATTCAGCACCTGATTATTTGGCGCTTGTAAAACAACTGATAAGTCACCTGCCCATGTATGATCAGGAATGCTAAACTTAACATCTACTTTGCTGATAACAGAACCAGCTGGTAATGCTACTGGAATTGAATTTTTATACCCAGTTGCATTATTAGTTATTGCTATTGGCAAACCTGCAGAAGCTGTAAACGTTTGAGTTACAGGAGAAGCAGCATTTGTCAACGATAATTTCTGAATTGTACCAGTACAAATGGTCGCTGAAGCTGGAGATACAACTGCGATCAATGGTCCAACAGTTAATGTAGCTGTTGAAGTAAAGTCTGGAGCAGAACATCCACCAGTTACAATAGCACGATACTGATAACCATTATAGGTAGTTGGCACATCAGATAATGTAAGTGTTGCAGTTGATGCACCACTATAAATACCACCATTAGTAACTAACTGCCAAACAGTAGCACTATTTGGTCTGTACTCCCACTGATAGGTAGGATTAGTACCAGCAGCAGTAACAGTAAAGGTTGTATTACCAGAACACTGTATTGTTCTGTTAACAGGAGAAGAAGAAATGGTAACAGGTACACAAGGTAAAATGTTTACATTATAATCTTCTGTTTCGCCAAAAGCACTTGGATTTGTACAAGCCTGTGTATTTCCAAAACCTCCAGTACCAAATCTTGTTCTTACTCTCATTCTGGTTATACCAGATAAAGCAGAAGGAGGAATATTAATATCAGCTATTAATTGTGCAACAGTTCCGGCACCAGATCCAGTACTTGTATATTCATTGGCTTCAAATGATCCACTATGATCATAATCGATCCAAACTGCACCACTTTTACTCCAAAGAGTTTTGTAATCAACAGTTATAGTATTAGGAGCACCAGCCTGAACATTTGGAGCAGCTACAGTATTGGTATAATCACCATATCCTGCAGGTGGGCCTGCAGAACAACCAGATGCATTATCAAGTGTACTTATTCTTACACGAATAATTTCATCATTATCTGTACAATCAACCGGTGGAGGGATACAATAACAACCTGATGGAGGAGTTAAAGCAACCAAAACAGGAGTAGATGAGCCAGTATTACCACTACATGTTACATTACAACGGTAATAAGTAGCAGCAGTGTGATTTCTAACTAATGACGGGGAAGTAGCTCCAGCAATTGGTGTCCATGGACCAGTCATTGAAGGACCTGACTGCCACTGATAAGTAACTCCTGCACCCGCCGTTGCATTTTGAAGCGACAACGTAAAGTTGATACCAGGGCAAGCCGTAGTAGCAGTAGATAAAGTATTTCCTGGCGCCGGTGTACCTGTACATGGTGCAGAAGAACATAATGGGAATTCGACAGTAACCTGATAGTTAGCAGCAGTTCCAGATGCACCCGATGAAGGATTTGCAGACCAAACAACAATAACTATTGTTTGACCAGCATTAATAGTTTTTTGAAGCTGTAAAGGACCTGCAGGTGTTCCTGTAGAAAGACCTGGATGTGCAATACTATTTGTTGGTAAACTTAATGGGTTAAAACTTCCATCCCATAAACCAAATGCGATATTAGCATTGGTAACGTCAGTTGTTGTTAAATTAAAAGTTCCACATTGTGTTAAGCCCGTAGTATTGGTATACGTATACGTATCATAAAAGTAACCAAGTCCACCAAATGGTGCTGCAAGAGTGTACGGTGTAGTACAATTCCCGGCTTCAGCACCACCCCTATTTAATCTATCTGGCATTGTCAAATCACCAGGAAGTAATGCTCCATTATAAGTTTGACATACAGCCTCAGTACGAGGAGTTTGGTTTTGAATGATTTGATTTGGTAAACCTGCATCGTTATCAGCTTTTGCAGCTAATGCCCGGGCATTGTACCTTTCGAGTTTTTGAGCTTCTCTTTCGGCTTGTTGCTGCGGCGTCACCTTCTCACGGGTTGGCTTTGCTTGCGAAAAAGAACTTTGAGCAGTAAGTCCAATAAGCATTGCCAGCGCAAAGACTCTTAAACTTACAAACCCTAATTTTTTTAGCGTAAAGTTTGGTTGCATAATATAATTTTTAGTTAAATGATAATACTGGCAATGCCAGTAAAGTCCAGAATTTGGGCGAAAGATAGCTTTTTTTTAGATACTCATAAAAAAAATATAAAATTAAATATTCCACATGTCGTTAATAAATTAATGGAACCCGTATTTGGAGCTAATTATAAGGTTAAGAACGCTTTAAAACTTATTTTAAAATAAAAAAACCTGCTTTGCAGGTTTTAATTTTTTTTTAGAGGAGTCTATTTACCACTTATCGGCTTCTTCCGAATCCTTTGGGATTGGCACTTCAGAAACTTTTTCAGCAATTGGCGCTTCAGGTACTTCTTCTATTACCTTTTCAGCTACTATTTTTTCAGCATTGTCAGCAGTTGTATTTTCTTCGCTATTTGAAGACCCGTTATACCCGTTTTCATCCATATTTTCATCATGGTTAAACGCATCAAAGTCAAAATCAGGCATCAGATCTGTTTTCACATAATCTACTGTTTCACCTAAGGCTTTAATGAATTTGTTGAAATCTTCTTTATAAACAAAAATCTTATGCCTGTCATAGCCATTATCATCAAATCTTTTACGGCTTTCTGTAATGGTAAGATAATAATCATTACCACGGGTAGCTCTTACATCAAAAAAATAAGTTCTTCTTTTTCCGGCACGGATGCGTTTACTGTAAATGCTCTCCATTTTCTTTTCATTGTTCTCGTACGCCACAGTTGTTTGTTTTTAGCAGTTAATTAAATTGTTCAAATAAAGTGAGTCACAAATATAGAGATGTTTTTTAAACAGGCAAACTGAGGATACAATATGTTATTTTTCATTCTTGAAATCCTGCTCTTGCTGGCGAGTATATAGCTTGGCGTAATGCCCCTTTTTATTCATTAACTCTATATGTGTTCCTTGTTCAATTATTTTTCCATCATCCAAAACAATGATATTGTCGAAATTAAATAGTGAAAATATTCTATGAGTAATAATAATTGCTGTCTTATCATTTAGATATTGATTCAGGTTGCCAATTATTTCATTTTCCGTTCTGGCATCAACTGCACTCAGGCAATCGTCAAAAATTACAAGATTTGGAGATTTAATTAAGGCCCTTGCAATTGAAATTCGTTGTTTTTGTCCACCACTTAAAGTCACTCCTCTTTCTCCTACCATCGTTTCATATTTGTTTGAGAAACCAGCAATTTCTTTTTCTACACTTGCCTGTGTTGCTGCTCTTTCAACATTTTTAGAATTATCTGCATCCAAACCAAAGCCAATATTATTTTTTACTGTTTCAGAAAATAAAAAAACATCCTGGGGCACATAGCTGATTTGCTCTCTCAGATTTGTTAATCCGAATTGTTTTACATCTTTTCCATCCAACATTATTTTACCATCCGTTACATCGTACATTCTTAAGAGTAATTGACCAACCGTAGATTTTCCACTGCCCGTTTTGCCAATAATGGCTATTTTCTCACCTTTCTTTATCGTCAAATTAAAATTTTGTAACGCTTTAATACCTGTATGTGGGTAAGTGAAACTTACATTTTCAAAAAATATATTCCCTTCTAACTTAATCGCAGTCGTTGCTTCCGGATTCTTAATAGTTGGTTCAGTTTTTAGAAACTCATTTATTCTTTTTTGAGAAGCGGCTGCCCGCTGTATCATACTAGCCGTTAATCCAATTGCACTTACAGGAAAAGTGAGCATATTAATATACATCACAAACTCAACGATGGTATTAATGCCGATATTATGACCTCCGTTTATATAATAAAGGCCGCCAATCATTATTGTTAAAAGGGTACTGATTCCTATAAGTAATGTTATAGAAGGGAAATAAATTGCTTCTACTTTTGCCAGACCCAGTGCATTTTTTTTATAGGTTTCGCTGTTTTTAGTAAAGAAACCTAACATAGCTTTTTCCTGAACAAATGATTTTATAACCCTGATTCCAGAATATGATTCTTGTGCATTTGTAGTAAGATCTGATAATGCTTCCTGGATTTTTTCACTTTTTTTATTGATCGTATTATTAATATAATAAATAGCTATGGCAAGAATTGGTAAAGGAGCTAATACATACATTGTTAAAGTATGATCCCTCTTCCACATAAAAAAAACACAAAGTGAAATAATAGCAATAAGATTAGCCAAATACATAATGGCCGGACCAGTAAACATTCTGATTCGGCTTACGTCTTCTGTAATCCGATTCATCAGATCTCCGGTACTATTTTGTTTGTAAAAAGCAGTATCCAATTTTTGATAGTGGTCGTAAATCTCATTTTTCTGATCATATTCAATATGACGACTCATTACAATTATAGTTTGCCGCATGAGAAATAAGAAAAATCCTCTTATGAGTGCCAATAAAAGAATAGTAACGCCACATATTGCTACTACCTTACTAAAAGAATCAATACCATCTACCCTTTCGATGAATTGTTGTACAAGAAAATCATATTCCGGAGCTTTTTCCGGGCTTTTATAGCCCGGCAGATTTAATGACTTTTGCACAAACTCGATGACGAAACCGGTTACTTGTGGTGAAAGAACATTGAAATAGTTGGATAAAAAGATAAAAACTATACCAATACCCAGACGTAAACGATACTTCCAAAAATATTTATTGAGCGCTGCAAGTTGTTTCAAACAAAGAATTTGCAACAAAGTTAACCGAAGTCATGCTAAAAGTTTGGGTTGAAATGACTTAGACCTTATTTTTGCGCCGGAGAGCTGGCAGAGTGGTCGATTGCGGCAGTCTTGAAAACTGTTGACTGTAACAGGTCCTGGGGTTCGAATCCCTAGCTCTCCGCTTCACCCTCCTTTGCTGTAGTAAAGGAGGGTTTTTATTTTACTTCTTCTTGCTTTTCTTTTACTACTACAAGATCCTTTATATCTACCTGCATGGGTAATAAACCAATCTTTACGACAGCCTTTTTGTTTCTCAATTCTAAAACAACACCAATTTGATGGTTTTTTTTCATTTTTACTTTATCACCTAATTTAATATCGCCACCAACTTCGCTAAATTTTGAATCGATCTTTTTCTGCATCTTACTCACCACCTTCTTTTCATTCTTTTTAAAAAGCAATGCTTCCATTTGTTTTATTACTTTTTGTTTGTTGTCCTCTTTTCTCCACTCCACAAGCAATTGCTTAAGTTTACGCTCCATGTCTTTTAGATATATTATTCTATCTACCGCTATTTTATTCTGTTCTTTCAACAGCTCAACCTGCATCTGATGTTTTTCCCTATCCAATAATTCGGCCATTTCTTTTTTTTGCTTTTCATTTTCTTTTATCAAACCATTCAACTCTTTTTCTTTTTTTTCTACTGATCGCAAATCCTGTTCTGTTCTGTTTAATAACCTATCCAACCTGAACTGATCTTCATCCACTAATTGTCTTGCTCTATTAATAAGATTTTTATCCAACCCAATTCTTTCAGCAATTGAAAAGGTGTAAGAACTACCAGGTTTACCTAACAACAATTTATATTGTGGCTGTAAATTCTTTTCATCAAATGCCATAGCACCATTTAAAATACCACTTGTTTTTCCCGCCATTATTTTAAGATTGAGATAATGGGTTGTAACAATACCGATTGCATGTTTTTTATTTAGCTCCTGCATGATCACTTCTGCAAAAGCACCTCCGAGATTAGGGTCGCTACCACTTCCCAATTCATCAATAAAAAATAATGTTCGTCCATTTGCGTTTTCCATAAAATACTTCATGTGGAGCAAATGACTACTATAGGTACTCAATTCAAACTCTATACTTTGTGTATCGCCAATATGAATCATTAATTGTTTAAAAATTCCAAATTGTGATGAAGGATGAACTGGCACCAACAAACCGCTTTGCACCATCATTTGTAATAAGCCTACCGTTTTCATTGTAACAGTTTTACCTCCGGCATTGGGTCCACTAATTACTAAAATCCTATTGGCATCATCCAATGTAATAGTTACTGGAATAGTTGGCTTTTCCGAACGCTTATTATAGATGTATAACAACGGATGATAAGCTTGAACCAGATGAACTCCAGCTTTATCTGAAATAACCGGAAACTCACCATTTATTTCTGCTGCCAATTTTGCCTTCGCCCTGATAAAGTCAAACTCTCCAATTACGGTATGCCATGTCGTTAATAAGGAAGCATAGACAGCAAGCTTCCCCGTTAATTCTCTTAATATCCTATACACTTCTTTTCGTTCATCATTCTCTAATTCGTATATGGTATTATTTAATTCTATCGTTTCTTCCGGCTCTACAAAAGCAGTTTTTCGGCTATCGCTTTCTCCATGCAGAATTCCTTTTACTGTTCTTTTTTGCTCGGCAAAAACAGCCAACACTCTCCTACCACTCATAAAGCTTTCTTCTATCTCTGCCAGATAACCTTGCTTATTTAATTTAGCGACTATTCTGTCGAATAAACGACGCAATTCATTCCTTTTTTTATAAAGGCTAAGTCTGATATCTTTCAAATCTTCAGATGCATTATCCTTTACCTGACAATGCTCATCTAATACTTCATTGATCAATTCATCAATTAGTTTTTCGTAATAAGTATTACCAATAATTTTATATAAGCCGGAATAGGCTAATTTTTTTTCATTATCAAACCATCGAAAGATACTCTCGATCGTTGCTGACATTTTTCGGATATCATTTAATTCTTCGCCATTTAAAACTGCACCTGGAATAGCAAGTAATTTCAACTCCTTTGAAAGACTCTTTACAAAGTCATTGGGAAAGTAAATGCTGTTTATTAATAACTGGCGATATTCATGACTTTGCCTTAATTCTGTTTCTACAAATTCCTTTTTTGTATGGATACGAAGACCTTTCGCTTTTGTGGTTGCAAAATCCGTTTGGCAATAGTTAGCAAGCAATTCTCTGATCTTATCAAACTCTAATTGTAAATGGGCCGATTCGGGGAATAATTTCATAATTTATAATGAACTAGGTATTTAATTGTACGGATTACAAAGGTAATTCTAATCCATTATTATTAATTAGAGAACATTTGAATATATAGTTTGTTATATACCTGTTAAGAGTTGCTGAAAAGAAAACTTTGCAAGACAGCTGACAAACCCTAAACACATCTAATACGTAAATTGCATGAAGGAACAATATAAAAGTATAAACAACCGATTATGAAATTTCTACTTTCTACATTTATTGTGAGCATAGTAACCTTAGTATCTTGTGCTCAAAAATCATCTACATCAAAAAATCAAAAATCAAGTAACAACAATATGACAAATACTACAAATACAAATGACTCGGGGAAAACGGCAAAAGCAACATTTGCAAATGGATGCTTTTGGTGTACAGAAGCCGTATTCGAAGAGCTTAATGGTGTCATCAGTGCTACATCTGGCTATACAGGAGGACATATAAAAAATCCAACTTATAAAGAAGTAACAAGCGGATTAACCGGACATGCAGAGGCTTTAGATATAGTATATGATCCTTCAGTTATAAGTTTTGATGAATTGTTGGAAGTATTTTGGGAAACACATGACCCAACTACCTTAAACAGACAAGGTGCTGATGTAGGTACACAATACCGGAGTGGTGTTTTTTATCATAATGATGAACAAAAAGATAAAGCTGAAAAATACAAAGCAGCACTAGATAAGAGTGGCGCATTCGATAAGCCAATTGTTACTGAGATTACAGCTTTTTCGAATTTCTATCCAGCCGAAGACTATCATCAGCAGTATTATGAAAACAATGAAAATTCAAACCCATATTGCCGGATTGTAATTCGGCCTAAACTCGAAAAATTCAGAAAAGTATTTAAGGATAAATTGAAACCAACGAGTAATTAAGCTTTCTTTTTTCTTCTTAAAATAAAGATTAAACCTAGTATTAATAATAAAGTTCCACCACCGATATAATAATACATTGGATCAAGACCTTTTGGCTCTTTATCTAACCCTTTATTAATATTAGTTTCTGTTTCCTCAATGAATTTATCTACAAATGGAAATGAATTATTCATGCCTTTCACTTCCTTAAACTTTACCAATGCTTTTTTATACCATGCTTTATCAAAAAGATCCAAAGCAGATTCGTAGGCAAGTGAAATATCACTCATGGCTGGTGTTATATCTGCTTTTTCAATAAATTCTTTTACTATAGTTACCGGCACAATAAAATTCATTCCCTGTACTTCCTGTCCTCTTTGTTCATCTATACTACCAAAGGTTGCAAGGCCAATTACCTCTCCTTTTTCATTCGATACAGGGCCTCCACTGTTTCCATGTGTAATTGAAGCATCTGTTTGTAAAACTTCCCACCCATCATTCATATTCTTTTTTGCACTAACCAATCCTCTTGTTAATGTAGCTTCTGAAATAGACTCTTTAGAAATAAGCGGATGAAAAGTTGCTACTGCTGGATAACCTAAGGCGTATACCTGATCACCTACCCGCATAGTTTTATCATCACCAATCCGAATTGTTGGATAAATATGTTTCTCCGTTAATTTAAGAATCGCTACATCTTTTCCTGGAATAGCTGCACCCTGAGTTACTAATTTTGCAGGAATTACCACTGGGATAATCTCCGTTTTATCACCTGAAATTCCCATTACTATACTAAATTCTTTTTTTATTCTTCCAACAGATAATGTTTGAGAAAAATACCAACTGTTGGCATCTGTCAATGCTTTTGCTTCATCTTCCGTAAGTTTTCTACCCATAGATACTTCAATTTCTTTAGCATCATCCTCAATTATCTCCTGAAAAGCCTGTTGGACAAAATTTTGCTTGGTTGACTCGTCATTTTCATCTACAACATGAGCATTCGTTATTACATAACCATCCGGGGTAATAATGAAACCCGAACCAATCATTGTAGTATTCAAGTCCTTACTAACAGTTTCAGTACCCTTCATCATGTAATCCGAAATATTTGCACAAAAGGTTTTGATGTATACATTCCAGAATAGATCTGTAGTAAATTGACCCTCACTTTCTAGATTTGCTTTTACTTGTAATGCCAGATTTTCTAATGCAGCTTCATCAAACACTGGTTTAATAGCACTTACAGTGCCTATAAAAGTTGCCTGAATCATCACAGTACCGGGTTTAACTCTTTCGGCAATTTGTACCGGTGATAAGACTTTTTGAGAATATGCTATTTGAGAATAAAAGAAAAAGAGATAGAGCAGAATTTTCTTCATAATAAAATAGTTTGAGTATCCTTAAAGATATAAAGCCTAAAATAAACCCCCATAAAAATTTCAAATTATTTATAGTCTGTCAAAATATTTTAAACCTCTCAAAACATGCTTTTTCCAAAGCTTCCCTGTCCTCAGGATGAGCAATGTTTATCAATGCTTTGGCTCTTTGACGAAGGTTTTTTCCAAATAAATAAGCAATTCCATATTCTGTAATAACATAGTGAACATGTCCACGAGTTGTTACAACCCCTGCACCAGGTTTTAAAAATGGAACTATACGGTTGATACCTTTTGAAGTACGGCTCGTTAATGCAATAATAGGTTTGCCACCTTCGCTCAAAGCGGCTCCCCGCATAAAATCCATTTGCCCACCAATTCCACTGTATAATCTGGTTCCAATAGAATCAGCACATACCTGACCTGTGATGTCCACTTCAATTGCACTATTTACAGCTACAACTTTTGGATTTCTACGAATAACATGTGGATCATTTACATAATCAATATCTAAAAATGCAAAAGCCGGATTATCATCAACATAATCGTATAAACGGCGTGTGCCAATTGCAAAACCAGTAACTGTTTTATTGGGATGAATTCTTTTCTTTGAATTATTGATAACATCATTATCAAAAAGATCAATAATTCCATCACTACACATTTCTGTATGCACACCAAGATCTTTATGATTGGTTAACGATTTCAAAACTGCATCAGGAATAGTACCAATACCCATTTGTAATGTACTCCCATCTTCTACCATTTCTGCTATCAATTTACCAATCTTCAATTCATTTTCTCCAACTTTTGCCCCGTAATCAATCGATGGCAAATCCTCTTCATGATAAACCATCGAAGTAAATCGTTTAGTATGTACCAGGCTATCACCATGTGTTCTTGGCACTTTAGGGTTTACTTGGGCAATAATATACTTCGCATTATTAACAGCACTCCTTGCTACATCCACAGAAACGCCTAATGAACAATAACCATGTTCATCTGGCGGGGATACCTGTACCAACGCTACATCAGGTTTTAAATCGCTTCTGAAGAGATCTGGAATATCACTTAAAAAAGCTGGAATAAAATCTGCCCTACCTTCATTTACAGCATTCCGAACTGATCCTGAAACAAAAAGACAATTGATATGGAATGAACCGGCATATTTTGGCTTATCTAATTCTATGTCGCCTTGCACAGTAATAAAATTCAGTTCAACATCCTTTAGATTTGCAGCCAGTTTCCCCAATTCTCTTAATAAATAAAGAGGTGTTTGTGCAGAACCTTGTACAAAAACCCGTGATGTTGATTTGATGACAGACAATGCTTCATCAGCTGATATATACTTAAATGGCAACTTCATCCTTTTAAATTAATGTTGATTAAAACAAACTAAAGGACAAAATTAATACTTAATAAAAATTAGGGGATGATAAACTAAATTCTGTTTGATGATAAGGATCAGGTAAACTATTGAGAAAGTAACCAGTCGATTGCTAATTCATAACCCTTTAATCCCAATCCAAAAATACTCCCAATAGACTTTCCTGAAACATGAGATAATTTTCTAAAATCTTCCCTCGCATGCACATTTGAAATATGTACTTCAACTACTGGTGAATGAATAGCAGCGATTGCATCTCCAATTGCAACGGATGTATGCGTATATCCTCCCGGATTGAAAACAATACCATGAACATCAAAACCAACTCGTTGCAGTTCGTTAATCAATTCGCCTTCTACATTACTTTGAAAATAACTTAGTTCAATATTGGCATATTTTTTTTTCAATAACGCAAGAAAATCTTCAAATGATATGTCGCCATAAATTTCAGTTTCTCTTTTCCCAAGTAAATTTAAATTGGGCCCGTTTATGATTGCAATTTTCATTATTCGAATATAACTTAAAAAAGAATCGCCTCGTTCAATACGAGGCGGTTGTAATCAATTTTGCTGATTTTTGATCATGTCAATAAATTCATCAAATAGATATCTGCTATCATGTGGCCCAGGTGTAGCTTCAGGGTGATATTGTACTGAAAAAGCTGGTTTACCTTTTACCCGAATGCCTTCAATAGATTTATCATTTAGGTTTATATGAGTTATCTCCAGGTGTGCTGCATTTTTCATTGCTTCAGGGTCAACACCAAAGCCATGATTCTGCGTAGTGATTTCAGAACGACCTGTAATTAGATTTTTTACGGGATGATTCAGCCCCCTGTGTCCATGATGCATTTTGAAAGTTGGGATATCATTTGCTCTTGCAAGCAGCTGGTGACCAAGACAAATTCCAAATAATGGTTTATCCTCTTTCAACATTTCTTTAATAGTATTTACAGCAAAGTTCATCGGTGCTGGATCACCAGGTCCGTTTGAAATGAAGTAACCATGTGGTTCAAATTTTTTCACTTCCTCCAAACTTGTTTTCGCAGGAAACACTTTTACAAAAGCACCCCGTTCTACCATACAATTTAAAATATTCCGCTTAACGCCATAATCCATAACAGCAATTCTTATAGAGGCTTTGCTATCTCCTATTTCATATGGTTCCGATGTACTAACTTTTGATGCCAATTCCAGTCCATCCATATCCGGCACATCTGCCAGTTTCTTTTTGAGCATTTCAATATCTGTTATCTCCGAAGAAATGATACAGTTCATTGCTCCTTTTGTACGAATATGTTCGACTAATGCTCTTGTATCCACTCCTTCTATAGAAACAATATTATTCTCTTTCAAATAATCATTTAATGAACCTTTTGCCATCTTACGGGAGTATTGATCTTCAAGATTTCGACCAATCAGGCCGTTTATTTTTACACTATCACTTTCAACATCAGCCTCTTTTACTCCATAATTACCAATATGCGCAGCATTCATAATAAGTATCTGTCCAAAATAACTTGGGTCAGTAAACACTTCCTGATAACCGGTCATACCCGTATTAAAACAGATTTCTCCGGTAGTAGTACCAATTGCACCAAAAGCTTGTCCATAAGCAATAGTACCGTCAGCTAATAATAAAACAGCAGGAACATTTTTTTTTGTGTTTGAATCTGGCATTGATTTATTTTTTAGTTGTTGTATAAACAAATTGCGCAAATTTAGGGCAGAAAAAATAAATCAAAAAAGGATTTTTACAGCAGTTATTAACAGTCTGAATAATTGTCACAAATTTACCTTCATTAATTTATTACTAATTTAAAGTACAGCAATATCATGCTACTGGCATTCCTATCTGCTATACTTAATAAACTACCTTTAACTCCTGTATTTTGAATAAATAATAAATTATCAGATAAGTTTTTTACAAATAGGCTTTTATGATTGCAATCGCTAAATGGACCGTTATATTTTTTGGGATATTTTTAATTGGCGTTGGGTTACTTATGCTAGTATCGCCTGAAAAAGCAAGAAAGACTTTACAGAAAGCTGGCAGCACTAATTTTATTAATTATGCTGAGATCAGCATTCGTATGATTCCTGCCGTTGCTTTGATAGTTTATGCTGAGCTTTCTCGTTACCCGATTTTTTTTCAATCACTGGGTTGGTTTATGCTTCTTACTTCAATTGTTTTATTTTTTATCCCCAGAAAATTACATCATAATTATTCTTTAAAGTGGGCCGATAGAATAAAACCGTTTTACTTTCAATTGATTTCGCCATTTGCTTTACTGTTTGGCACATTCATCATCTATTCTGTAATTTGAAAATTTTAAATATGAGTTTTCCACAACAAATAGCAAAACAAATAAGAGAAGTATATTTTGGCGGCAATTGGACTACTTCCAACTTAAAAGAGCATTTGAATAATATAACATGGCAACAGGCCACATCAAAAGTGTATTCTTTTAATACAATTGCAGCTCTTGTTTTTCATATCAACTATTATATCTGTGCAGTGACAAAAGTTTTGGAAGGCGAATTACTGAATGCAAGTGATAAAATTAGTTTTGATCACCCACCGATCAACAATCAGGATGACTGGGAATTGTTTTTAAAAAAGACCTGGATTGATGCAGAAAACTTCGCTAAATTGGTTGAGAAAATTCCTGAAACTAAACTATGGGAGATTTTTACTGATGAAAAATATGGGAGTTACTATAGAAATCTGCATGGAATAATTGAACATACACATTATCATCTTGGGCAGATTGTTCTACTTAAAAAAATGATTTTAGAGAATGCTAATAATTAAAGAAATAATCAACGTGTTTTTAAATACTTCTCCTTTATAACATCCTGTACATTCACATTATTAATCTTACTTTCCAACCAGGAGATTACATCAAGATAAACAAAGGCTCTGCTTTCCAGTGGATTGCCCTCATACTTTTTCAACTTAACTAGTAATTTTTCGAATTCAGGCTTTAATGCATGTGCACCTACATGAAAAGATTTTCTGAGAAAAGCAAACATCTCCTCTTCAACCCTACTCAGGTTTTCCATTTTCGACATATAACGGTAAACTGACTTTATTAAATACTCCAGCAACTCAAAATTCCCTATTTCATAATGAGCAATCAGGTGCAATAATCGAGAATAACATTGCAAGTCTGTTCGCAGATCTCCTTTTTGGTTAATAATCCGATTAAGATAGTCAATTGCTTTTTCATTGTTACCACTTCCAAAATATAAACAAGCAATCTTATAATAAAAAACCAAAACCCGATGTGTATCTAAATACAAATCATACTCTTTCAACATTTGTTCCAAGAATGGAACTAAGCGAAGCCCTTTTGTAAAATTCCCTTGAAGAAAATATAAATTTATCTTTGCTGTGAATAAATACTGATAAGCAAGTATCCTGCTATTCTCGTTTTCCTGTAAATGTTTTTGTTTGGTAAATTGTTCAAACCGTTTGATACTTTGCGCCAGTTTTTCCGTATTCAATAAACTAAAATATGCATTCATAAGGTTGTGCATTCCCTTAATATAACTTGCCGTTTCTACTTTTATCAATGCTGGATGTTCATTAAAAACATCTACCCATTTCTGTGAATAACGATAGTACTGTAAAAAATTCTGCCGGATAAATGCATACCAAACATAACACTGGTAAAGGTATATTCTTTGGTAGAATCCTTTTGCTTGCAATGCTGTTAAAGGCAAATTATTTTCAAAAAATTCCCGAAGTTCTTTTATGTCATTTTCATTTCTGGCATGTCCGTTTTTTATATACCAACCATATAATTGCAGTGCGAGATTTGACAATTGATTCACCATTACCAATTGACTGGTTACTGTATTTGATTCTGTAGTAAGCAAATCTGCTTTATTTTGAATGCTTCTGGTAATGTATAAGGATTCAATTTTCTTCTCAAAGAATAATGCCTGTTGTAAAAAAGTTAGTTGCTGATGAATTTTTGCTGATTCTTTTAACCGCTCCAACATTTTAAGACTTTGCAGATACAAACCTTTATTATACAAAATTCTTGCATGATCCATTTGCTCATGCAGTTGAATATCAATATTCGCTTCATCCCTTATCAACCTAAGGCTCGAAAGGATTTGCTTGTACAGGTTTGCTTTTATATTCGATAGCTGCTGTTTTTTAATACTTTTAGATTTTTTCAATAACACCTTCTCATCATAGTCATTCATCTTATCCAACGCATCAAAAAGCTGAACCACTTTAAGATCCTCAGACGCCGTGTTTCTTTTGGCATAGAGCTTAAAGTTTCGTTTCTCACTCTTTTCCAGTGATTTAACTAATTGAAACAAGGCGTCTGTTGAACGGTTGGGCATTGTAATTCAATAATTTTAAAAACCAATACAGTAAAGGCTTTCAGCCATTAAACGACCATTTACAAGCTGTAAAATGTAGCCTACTATGATTTCCGAATACATTTTATCAAAGGTAATTTAGATGTTTTGGCTGTTTATCCATGTATGCTTACAAAAATAAGCAGCCTGAAATCTTATCTCACTTATTTATCAATTTATTATGGTGGAAGGAAAAGTTCACATTTTTGACACTACACTCCGGGATGGGGAGCAGGTACCAGGTTGTAAACTGAACACTAAAGAAAAGGTAGAACTGGCACTTAAACTAGAAGAATTAGGTGTTGATATAATTGAAGCTGGTTTTCCGGTTTCATCCCCCGGCGATTTTGAAAGTGTAAATCAGATATCAAGAATAATTAAAAATACAATAGTATGCGGATTAACCAGAGCCGTACAAAAAGATATTGAAGTAGCAGCAGAAGCTCTCAAACCTGCTGCAAGACCCAGAATACATACGGGCATTGGTTCATCAGATAATCATATTAAATACAAGTTCAATTCTACAAGAGAAAAAATCCTGGAAAGAGCCATTGAAGCCGTAAAACTGGCAAGAAATTTTGTAGATGATGTAGAATTTTATGCTGAGGATGCCGGCCGTGCAGACCTTTCCTTTCTTGCAAAACTAACCGAAGAGGTCATCAAAGCAGGTGCAACTGTCATCAACATTCCTGATACTACTGGTTTTTGTTTACCACACCAGTATGCAGAAAAAATGGCGTACCTGAAAAACAATGTTCCCAATATTGATAAAGCGATTCTATCCTGTCATTGTCATAATGATCTTGGATTAGCAACTGCTAATTCAATTGCCGGTGCTATTGCTGGGGCAAGGCAAATTGAATGCACAATCAATGGTATTGGAGAAAGAGCAGGTAATACATCGCTGGAAGAGGTTGTAATGACAATACGGAAACATCCTGAATTAGATCTTTACACAGATATCGATCCAAAAAAATTATTGCCCATAAGCCGTTTGGTTTCAGAAACTATGCGAATGGTAGTACAGCCAAATAAAGCAGTGGTTGGAGATAATGCATTCTCTCATTCTTCGGGTATTCACCAGGATGGGTTTTTAAAGGAAGCTTCCACTTACGAAATAATTGCCCCTGAAGAAGTAGGTGCTGATACTTCGAAGATTGTATTGACAGCCAGAAGCGGACGAAGTGCTTTAGCCTACCGTTTTAAAAACCTTGGTTATGAATTTGACCGTAATCAGGTTGACGAACTATATAACCGTTTTCTCAAACTTGCCGATTCAAAAAAGGAAATAAATGACAAGGATTTAGTTTTATTGGCAGAATCAATTGGAGCATTAGCATAAATAATTATGGCAAAAACATTATTTGAAAAAATCTGGGAGAAACATATTGTCAAAACTATCGACAATGGACCGTCTGTTTTATATATCGACAAACATTTAATTCATGAAGTAACAAGCCCTCAAGCATTCACTGGATTGAACAATAGAGGCATCAAAGTATTCCGTCCGAAACAAGTTGTTGCAACGGCCGATCATAATGTACCAACGCTTAATCAGCATTTACCAATCAAAGAAGAATTGAGCCGTTTACAGGTGGAAGCATTAATAAAAAATTGCGCAGAGCATGATATCGAATTATATGGTTTAGGACATCAGTATCAGGGAATAGTACATGTGATAGGTCCAGAACTTGGTATTACACAACCTGGCATGACGATCGTATGTGGAGATAGCCATACTTCAACGCACGGAGCATTTGGAGCAATAGCATTTGGTATCGGTACCAGCGAAGTCGAAATGGTAATGGCTACGCAATGCTTATTGCAAAGCAAACCAAAACTGATGCGGATTATTGTCGATGGAGAATTAAACAAAGGTGTTGTTTCAAAAGACATCGTACTTTATTTATTATCAAAAATAACAGCAAGTGGTGCTACTGGTTATGCTGTTGAATTTGCCGGTTCAGCTATTCGTTCGTTAAGTATGGAAGCAAGGATGACGATTTGCAACATGAGTATTGAAATGGGTGGCCGATGCGGACTGATAGCCCCTGATGAAGTAACCTTTGAATATATAAATGGAAGAGAGTTTGCACCAAAAGGAGAAGAATGGAATAAAAAAATAACGGAATGGAAACAATTGTTTTCTGATACAAATGCAATGTTTGATAAAGAAATTCATTTTAAAGCAGAAGATATTGAACCAATGATAACATACGGAACAAATCCGGGAATGGGTATCGGAATCTCACAAAACATTCCGACAACAGAAACTATTAATGAAAATGATAAATCTGGTTTATCAAAATCACTGGCTTATATGGGATTGGAACAAGGCCATGCCATTAAAGGGCAAAAAGTAGATTATGTTTTTATAGGAAGTTGTACCAATTCAAGAATTGAAGACCTTAGAATGGTAGCTTCCTTTGTAAAAGGGAAAAAGAAAGCGAATGACGTAGAAGTATGGATTGTTCCAGGAAGCAAGCAAGTAGAAGCACAAGCAATCGCTGAAGGCATTGATAAAGTATTTGAAGAAGCAGGCTTTATACTTCGCCAACCAGGCTGCTCTGCATGTTTAGGTATGAATGAAGATAAAATTCCAGCAGGTAAATATTGTATCAGCACATCCAACAGAAATTTTGAAGGCAGACAAGGTGCCGGAGCAAGAACTTTATTGGCAAGTCCCCTATCGGCCGCTGCTGCTGCAATAACTGGGGTAGTAACCGATGTAAGAGAACTATTGAATTAAACTATGAAAGCATTAACAACCATAACTGACAGATTCGTTCCAATCAATATTGAGAATATTGATACAGATCAAATCATTCCTGCCCGATTTTTAAAAGCAACTACAAAAGATGGCTTTGGTAAAAACCTATTCCGAGATTGGCGATACGAAAATGATGATGAATCAAAAACAATTGCTCATTTTCCATTGAACATGTCACAGTTTGATGGAGAAATACTGGTAGCTGGTAAAAATTTTGGCTGTGGTTCTTCTAGAGAACATGCAGCATGGGCAATACTTGATGCTGGCTTCAGCGTTGTTGTATCCAGTTTCTTTGCAGATATTTTTAAAAATAATGCTTTGAACAATGGAGTCCTTCCTGTACAAGTAAGTGATGAGTTTTTACAAAAAATATTTCTGCAGGATAATAATACAGAATTGACTGTTGATCTTGAAAAGCAAACAATCACTATTCATTCAACAGGTGAGCATGAAAACTTTGAGATCAATCCATACAAAAAAACATGCCTGTTAAATGGTTATGATGATATTGATTTTCTTTTAAGTATAAAAGAAGACATTCAAAAATTCGAAACCCTTATAGCGTAAATAAAATGAAAAAAAAGATAACGGTAATAGAAGGAGATGGTATTGGACCAGAAGTAACCAGGCAATCAATTCATGTACTAAATGCAATAGGAAAATTCTATAATCATGATTTTGAATATACATATTGCTTAATGGGTGCAATCGCCATTGATAAAACCGGAGACCCGCTACCCAATGAAACAATTGAATCATGTTTAGAAAGTGATGCTATTTTATTCGGTGCAATTGGCCATCCAAAATATGATAATGATCCAAATGCTAAAGTAAGGCCTGAACAAGGATTATTGAAACTACGTAAGTCATTACAACTATTTGCCAATATCCGTCCGGTTACAACTTACAAATCATTGCATCATCTTTCACCATTAAAAGGAAAGAATATTGAAGGGGTTGACTTTGTTATTTATAGGGAGCTAACTGGTGGTATTTACTTTGGTAAGAAAGAATTAAATGAAGAAGGTAATCAGGCAATCGACGAGTGTACGTACAACCGTGAAGAAATAGAAAGAGTTGCTCATTTGGCTTTTCAAGCCGCACAGCAAAGAAAAAAACATTTAACACTAGTAGATAAAGCAAACGTATTAGAAACCTCCCGGCTTTGGAGAAAAGTAGTACAAGAATTGGCCGGCCAATATGCAGATGTAAACGTTGATTATATGTTTGTAGACAACGCTGCCATGCAAATTATTTTAAATCCAAAACAGTTTGATGTAGTACTGACTGAGAATATGTTTGGAGATATCATCAGCGATGAAGCTAGTGTTATCAGTGGCTCATTAGGCTTGTTACCTTCTGCCTCTATTGGCAAAGGCGCTGCTTTGTTTGAGCCAATACATGGTTCGTATCCCCAAGCCGCAGGAAAAGATATTGCAAACCCAATGGGATCGATCTTATCAACAGCAATGTTATTAGATCATCTTCAAATGACAGAAGAAGCTGCATTGGTAAGACAAGCTGTAGAGTGGACATTAGCTAATGGATTTGTTACAAAAGATATTGATAGTGTGAATTTTTATTTTACTTCTACACTTGGAGAACTCATTTGTGATTACATCAGTGGAAATGTACCTGGCGCTGGCAAGAAAGAAAACATTGAGTTGAGAAAGTCAACGATCATATAAAAGAATTGACGAATCACTAACGATAGTTCGTCATAATTTGAAAATAAAATTGCTTGCATAGTTCTTTTTTTAAAATGGCGGGTGTATATTTACAATAGACACTATTTCATGTTGAAGAACAAAACATATAATATTATTACCACTGTTACCACAATTATTATTGTGGTGGTGATTATTATATCTTCTTCAACCGGAGGTGGTGCTTGACTATAAACAAAAAAACAAATTATATGCAACCCGCCTCCAAAAAGGCGGGTTTTTTATTACCTGTAACAAAAACATATGTATTACAACGAAAACACAATTATTTATTTCAATGGTCAGTTTGTAAAAGCAGCTGAAGCTAAAATTGATTTGTATAGTCAGTCACTTCATTATGGCTATGCTGTATTTGAAGGTATACGCTCCTACGCTGTTGTTGATGGAACAAAAATTTTTAAAGCAAAGGAACATTATGACAGACTTCGCTATTCTGCGGAATTAATGAAAATGCCTTTTCATTATACTACAGATCATATGATTGAATTGAGTTATGAAGTACTGAAGCAAAATAATTTTACAGATGCTTATCTCCGTCCGATTGTTTTATGCTCACCTAATATGTCCTTATCAAAAGGAAAAGAATGTTATCTCTCAATCGAGGCATGGGAATGGACGAATGGTTATCTCGCCAATAAAATGAGATTGATGACTTCAACATACCGTCGCCCAAATCCCGCAGGCTTTCATATGGATGCAAAAGTAAGTGGCCATTATGTAAATTCGATTCTAGCCTGTCAGGAAGCAAAAGATGCAGGTTTTGATGAAGCTTTGTTATTGGATAACGATGGATTTGTGGCTGAAGGGCCAGGCGCCAATATCTTTTATGAAAAAGACGGAATACTTTATACACCAGCAAAAGGAAATATACTTCCGGGAATTACCAGAGCAACAGTCTTAGAACTATGTGATGAGTTAAATATTCAGATAGAAGAAAAATTATTTACTGTCGAAGAAATGAAGAAAGCAGACACTGCTTTTTATTGTGGCACAGCAGCAGAGGTTGTAGAGTTATCATCTTTAGATGAATATGATTTCCCAATGAACTGGGAAGAATCAAATAGTGCATTGATTCAAAAAGCATATAAAGCAAAAGTATTGGAACAGCCTTTTCAATTAAAGAAAAAAGTAGCATAATGTTATATAGTGATATAGCATATAAGCGGATAACTTACCTGAAACCAGACTCTAGGAACGATGTTGATGGTATAGAAAATTAGAATTAAAAAAAATGACTGAATTAAATAAATATAGCAAGACCATAACACAGGATCCAACACAACCTGCAGCACAGGCTATGCTATATGCAATAGGCTTTAAAGATGAAGATTTTAATAAAGCACAGGTTGGCATTGTCAGTATGGGATGGGATGGCAATCCTTGCAATATGCATTTGAATGATCTGGCAACTACCATAAAAGAGAATGTAAATAAAACGGAAGGATTGATTGGTCTTCGATTTCACACAATTGGTGTTAGTGATGGAATAAGTATGGGGACTGATGGCATGCGATATAGTTTGGTAAGCAGAGATTTAATTGCGGATAGTATTGAAACGAATGCCGGCGCACAATACTATGACGCATTGATTACTGTTCCAGGCTGTGATAAAAATATGCCGGGCTCTATTATTGCCATGGGCCGATTAAATCGTCCTTCTATCATGCTTTATGGAGGAACGATTGCACATGGACATTATAAAGGAGAAGATTTAAATATTGTTTCTGCATTTGAAGCATTAGGTAAAAAAATTGCAGGCGATTTGAATGAAGAAGACTTTAAAGGAATTGTAAAACATTCCTGTCCTGGTGCCGGAGCATGTGGAGGCATGTATACTGCCAACACAATGGCGAGTGCTATTGAAGCATTAGGCATGAGTATGCCAAATTCTTCCTCCAATCCCGCATTGAGTGATGACAAACAAAAAGAATGTGAAGCAGCTGGTCAGGCAATAAAAATATTATTGGAAAAAGATATCAGGCCTTCTGATATCATGACTCGAAAAGCATTTGAAAATGCAATTACAGTTGTAATGGCTTTAGGCGGAAGTACCAATGCTGTTTTACACTTAATAGCAATGGCAAAAAGTGTGGATGTGAGAATAACGCAGGATGATTTTCAATTGATCAGTAATAAAGTGCCATTGTTAGCAGACATGAAACCAAGTGGCAAGTACATGATGGAAGATCTTCACCAATATGGTGGCGTTCCAGCAGTCATGAAATATTTATTAGATATAGGATTGCTACATGGTGATTGTTTAACAGTAACGGGAAAGACCATTGCAGAAAATTTATCAACCGTTCATGCTTTGGATTTTGAAAAACAAAAAATCATTCTGCCACTGGAATCCCCCTTAAAGGCAACAGGTCATTTACAGATATTGTATGGCAATCTTGCGGAAAAAGGAAGTGTGGCAAAGATTACAGGCAAGGAAGGTGAACAATTTATAGGACCAGCAAGAGTCTTTGATGGTGAGCAAGCCGTAATCAAAGGAATCACTGATGGAAAAGTTCATGAAGGTGATGTTGTAGTAATCAGAAACATAGGGCCTAAGGGTGCGCCAGGCATGCCGGAGATGCTAAAACCAACAAGTGCTATCATAGGAGCTGGTTTGGGAAAATCAGTTGCATTGATTACTGATGGACGGTTCAGTGGCGGAACGCATGGATTTGTAGTAGGACATATTACACCAGAAGCATTTGTAGGAGGACTGATCGCTTTGGTAAAAGATGATGACATCATTGAAATTGATGCAGTGAATAATAAACTTACATTGAAAATTTCAGAAGAAGAAATTACTGAAAGAAAAAAAAGTTGGAAACAACCAGCTTTAAAAGTAACAAAAGGAGTTTTATTTAAATATGCACAACAAGTAAAAGATGCAAGCGAAGGTTGTGTAACGGATGAATCTTAAAACCCCGAAGGGGGACTTAAGATTCATGATTCTTGAGAAATAATAAAGAATGTAAAAGCTAAAAGAATTTTATGGAAATAGTTGACAAAATAAAAGAAACTCGAAAAGAGCAAAATTTAAAAGCCCCCCTTGCGGGGGTTGGGGGGCTAATTAGTGGAAGTGACGCTGTGTTAGAAGCATTTATTGCGGAAGGCGTAAGTACTATTTTTGGATACCCAGGTGGTGCTATCATGCCCATTTATGATGCATTATATGATTATCATCAAAAGC
>JAHEMM010000005.1:70833-72619 GCA_024643655.1 Chitinophagaceae bacterium
ATTAGTGGAAGTGACGCTGTGTTAGAAGCATTTATTGCGGAAGGCGTAAGTACTATTTTTGGATACCCAGGTGGTGCTATCATGCCCATTTATGATGCATTATATGATTATCATCAAAAGCTGAATCATATTTTAGTTCGTCATGAACAAGGAGCCATTCATGCTGCACAAGGATATGCAAGAACGAGTGGTGATGCAGGTGTTGTGTTTGCTACCAGCGGACCCGGTGCAACAAACTTGGTAACAGGACTGGCCGATGCTATGATCGACTCTACTCCTGTTGTATGTATTACCGGTCAGGTGTTTGCACATTTATTAGGGACTGATGCTTTTCAGGAAACAGATGTAATCAATATTACAACGCCGGTTACAAAATGGAATTATCAGGTGACAGATGCTACTGAAATCCCATCCGTATTAGCCAAAGCTTTTTATATAGCAAAAAGTGGCAGACCAGGACCTGTACTAATTGACATAACAAAAAATGCGCAGTTGCAAAAATTTGATTACGAAGGTTATGAAAAATGTAGCCATATAAGAAGTTATCGACCCGCTCCTATTGTAAGAAAAGAATATGTAGAAGAGGCAGCAAAACTGATCAATGAAGCCGAGAGACCATTTGTAATTTTTGGACAAGGTATTATACTTGGCAAAGCTGAAAAAGAATTCAAAGCCTTTATTGAAAAAGCAGGTATACCATCTGCATGGACAATTATGGGAATGAGTGCCATCCCTACAAATCATCCTTTAGCAGTTGGGATGCTTGGAATGCATGGAAATTATGGCCCTAATTTATTAACCAACGAATGTGATGTATTAATTGCTGTAGGTATGCGATTCGATGACCGTGTAACCGGAAGATTAGATAAGTATGCAAAACAGGCAAAAGTTATTCATCTCGATATTGATCCTTCAGAAATTGATAAAAATGTAAAAACAACGGTTCCGGTTTGGGGTGATTGTAAAGAGACATTGCCCATATTAACAAAACTAATTGAACCAAAAGTATATCCCCAATGGCTTCAAAAATTTGCAGATTGCACTTCCAAAGAGCATGAAAAAGTTATTAAAATGGAATTAAATCCTTGTGATGAAGAACTGACAATGGGTGAAGTCATTGAACTGGTTAATGAATTAACAAAAGGTGAAGCGATTATCGTTACTGATGTTGGTCAACACCAAATGGTAGCATGTCGTTATGCAAAGTACAATCAGAGTAAAAGTAACATCACCAGTGGTGGATTAGGTACAATGGGATTTGCTTTACCTGCAGCTATTGGTGCAAAATATGGAGATAAAAAACGTACTGTTGTAGCAGTCATTGGTGATGGTGGGTTTCAAATGACGTTGCAGGAATTGGGCACCATTATGCAATTTGAAGTTGACATAAAAATATTAATTCTTAATAACCAATTCCTTGGCATGGTAAGGCAGTGGCAGGAATTATTTCATGAAAAAAGATATTCATTCACTGATATAACCAGCCCCGATTTTATTCAATTGGCAAAAGCATATCGTATTGAAGGAAAATCAGTTTGTCAAAGAGAAGAACTAAAATCCTCGTTAGAAATAATGCTAAACCATAAAGGATCATATTTATTGGAAGTGATGGTAGGAAAAGAGAATAATGTATTCCCGATGGTGCCACAAGGCAAAGGCGTATCGGAAGTTGTTTTATGTAAAGAAGATATTAGCTAACCCCGACAGCAGTCAAAGACCCTGTCGGCGGTTAAATAAGATAAATAAAAAAAAATGGACAAACAGGAATTTACTATTACCGTTTATA
>JAHEMM010000049.1 GCA_024643655.1 Chitinophagaceae bacterium
GATCTTTTAAAATTGAATTTACTTTTAAACTCTGCAGGGTTTGAATGTTCTACAGCACTCATCATCTTTACCATTGCAAGTAAAGTATGCTCAATATGCCAGCCAACAGAAACTTTCGATACAACTTCATGCTTACTATTAATGAATGGAATCATTTTTTCTAAATCGTCAATTAACCTGTCTAGACTTCTCATTTTTTTTTAATATTAATTAAAAATAGATTTTAATAAACTACCGGCTACTCAGGGAATTGACTCTTATCAATATTTGGTATGATGCGCAATGCATTTTTGTAATAGATTTTTTTTAACACAATATCAGATAAACCGATTCCATACATCGGCCAAAATGCATGATATTTTTTATGGTATGGGAAATATTCATCAGTTGATTCTAAGACCCTGAAATAAGTCGGATACTCATCCGGCACCCAACTATCTTTTCCAAACAAGATCCTATCCTGATACCTGGTAAAAAACTGATTGGCCATTCTTGGTTGCCTTCCCAATTCTGCAATGATAGCACCAAATTCAACCATAACGTTTGGCATTTCATCTAGTAATCTGCCGAGCTTAGCAAGATCATTTGGATACCAACCAAAATGTGCAGCTATAAAAGTTGTAGCAGGATGTTTCTTAAACATTCGATGTTGCTCAGCAATTAAAGTATCAAACGGCGCCGGATCGTCATCCGCTCTTTTACGACGTGGATGGGTTGCCAATTCCAACCAACGCTCATTCGTAGAATCCATTTGATGCCAGAAGGACGCAGGATCGGCAGTATGAATTAATACAGGAATCTTTAACTCCCCGGCTTTTGACCATATTAGATCAAGTCGAGGATCATCCACAGTGACCCTATTCCCTATAATGTCTTTTACTGAAAAACCAAGGCTCTTGTAAATTTTTAATCCATTTGCGCCGTTCTTTACATCTTCTTCCAATTGCCTTGCTGCATTTTCGCTCCAGTTTTTCTCTCCAACATTTTTGAAATCAATATTCGCAAACACAATAAATCGATTAGGATAATTTCCTTTAATGTTAGCAACCGATTTTTTAATTTGATCACCACTTTGGCCACTCAGATTCACCATTACTTTCATATTCATCTTATCCATTTCAGTAATCAGCTTGCCCAAATCCATTGCAGGCATTTGAAACTGATGATTGTGAACATCGATAAATGGAAATTTTGCTTTTGTGATAATACTTCCCGGGACCACTAAAGTAGAGGGTGGATTATAGTTTTCAAAATCCATCCTTTCTTTGGTTTGAGAAAATGATTGCATTGAAAACAGCACTATTATGATTAAAATGTATTTTTTCATAGGATTGAAAATAAACAATTCCAGAGAATATATTTTACCTTTTATCAATTCCATGATATAATAAAAATAAATAGAGCTTGGCAAAAAACATCGCCTATCTTACCATTCTAAAAAGCAATTCAAATGTGTTTTTCAGCAACAGCAAGTTTTGGAGCAAGTTCAGTTTTAGGGACTATTGGCATAATTTCAATAGTGAAAGCACCTACTAAACCTCAAAAATTATTTGGTTCAATCCCACTTTTATTTGCTATTCAACAGTTGACAGAAGGATTATTGTGGCTATCTATTAATCATATAGAAATGGCAGTTTGGCAAGAGTTGCTTACCTATATTTTTCTCTTTTTTGCAATGGCTGTGTGGCCGTTCTGGATTCCGTTTACAATTCACCAGCTCGAAAAAAATGAAAAAAGAAAAAAAATAATTTCTGTATTTGTATGGATCGGTGCCATTGTTGCCATTGGAGTATGTTTTATACTATTCAGCCATCCGGTTAAAGTTGTTACACCCTTTTGTTTTTCTTGCCCGGATTCAGCTTCTGCTTCACTCAGAGATCATCTTCATTATGAGTTTGACATTCCTGTTCAGGTTAAAAATCTAATTGTTGCCTTTAGTATACTTTATATTGCAGCAACGATTGTAACACCATTTTTTTCAAGTAACAAGAAAATGAAATGGCTTGGTGTTGTCTTTCTAGCATCTTATCTTTTTGCAGTACTATTCTATAAAGGCTTTGTGATTTCAGTATGGTGTTTTTTTGCAGCATTACTGAGTTTTATAGTATTTTGGATCATTCTCGATTTTCGGAAAAACACTCCGGCTATTCATCAATAAAAAAGGCATAAAGAATTCTCTTTATACCTTTTAAAAAATATATTTAAATAAAAATCACTCTAGCTCAACATTGCTGGTTTTGTTTATTTTATTCACTTTAATAACTTTTACAAAACTTAAAAAGCGAATAATCGGGTATGTTGGATCAAACTCATACCATCTTTTTCCAAAATTTATTGCAGAAGGGGTTTTATGATGATTATTATGATACGCTTCACCCATTAAAAAAATATCCATCGGATATAAATTCTTAGACGTATTATCCATTTTAAAATTTACTGAACCATATTTATGTGCAAACCAATTGATCACTGCTCCATGCAATGGAAGCATAACAATATGAATAGGTATCAATAAATACCACCATGCTGAAGGCGCAAAGATGATATAGAAACTAATATAAAAAACTATCCACGCCACTCTGGACAACCAGTTATGTGCAATTCTATCCAAGGCAGGCCAATCGGGAAGGTTTTTTAAAAACCTATCTTCAATTTCAATTTGATTATTAAAGACTCCGGATGTAAAATTCCGGCTACGCCACATCATAAGCCATAGATTATCATCATACTTTGGCGAATGCGGATCTTTTTCTGTATCTGTATACGCATGATGCATTCGATGCATAATAGCATATACTCTCGGACTTACATACGAAGAGCCTTGCCCTATATAGGCAACAAGGTAAAAAAAACGTTCCCAGAATTTGTTCATACTAAACGCAGTATGAGATGCATAACGGTGTTGGAGAAAAGTTTGAGAAAAAATCGCCAGATACCAGTGACACACAAAAAACAATAATATTATAAGCATTAAAAGAACTGTGAAAAGAATAAAAAAAACCGATGTTAGGGTGTAATGTAGTCTTTAAAAACCGGTAAATCTAAACTAATACAGATGTGTAACTATATCAAACACAACTATTGTATGTTAAAACTTTTCCTGAACTTTGCTGTTATCAAAATTATCAAATAAACAGCAGCTATGAAGTCAATACAATTATTATTTTTTTCAATCTCAGCATTTGCAATTTTATTATCATCCTGTTCAAATGACGACAAAAAAAAGGAGGTCGAAATGAAAGAACCGATTTTAAAAGAAGAAAAAGTTACTTACACAAGTGATAGTGTGACTATGAATGGATTTGTAGTGTATGATGAAAATATAAAAGGAGTAAGGCCAGCAATTCTTGTGCTACATGAATGGTGGGGATTGAACGAATACGCTAAAATGAGAGCCAGAGAATTAGCCAAACTTGGATACATAGCCATGGCGTTGGATATGTATGGTGATGGAAAAACTGCAGACAATCCAGATGCTGCAGGAAAACTGGCTGGCCCATTTTATGAGGATCCAATGATGGCCAAAGCAAGATTTGATGCTGCGCTTAACAAACTGAAAACTTATAGCCAGGCAGATGCCAATAAACTAGCAGCTATTGGGTATTGTTTTGGGGGCACACAAGTATTAAATATGGCTAATCTTGGTGAAGACTTGAAAGCAGTAGTAAGTTTTCATGGTGGACTTAAAGTTGTTCAACCAGATAAAAACACATTAAAAGCAACCATTTTAGTTTGTCATGGAGGAGCAGATCCGTTTGTTCCACAAGAAGAAGTGACACAATTCAGAAAACAAATGGACTCAATTAATGCCAATTATACTTTTAAAATTTACGAAGGCTCAACACATGCTTTTACCAATCCAGATGCGACCGCAATGGGCGAAAAATTCAATATTCCTATTAAATATAATGCAGTTGCAGATACCGCCTCCTGGAATGAAATGAAGTCTTTTTTTGAAAAAAATTTGAAATAATCATATAGTTTTTTATCGTATTCCTCAAAATTTGAGAAAAGTCCGAAAATATTTTCGGACTTTTTTTATTCGCAAAACTGTCAATTTCAGCCTTAAATCCCTCGTTTGCGGAAAATACGATAGCCTATCTATCGTAAATTACCTTAGTAAAGTTATGAGATATGAAAACCAGTTACTATTTTGTCAATCCTTTTGGAATTAAAAACAAACCTTTTGAAAAAACTTATTCTAACCCTGCTTATTGGAAGCATATTAATTGTTTCCTGCAGAAAAGACATTACAGCAACACAGAAGATAGAACCATGTGAGTGGCAAACCGAAAACCCGGCAGGCCGCACCTATTCTACTGATTTAGTAGTTGATTACACTTGCAATTCCAAACATTGTGGAATGATGCCTTTAAGCTCAAAGAATTACTGGATATATGAAGACTCCATTTTTTCTGATGGTATTTTGCAAAAAGTTCAATTAGATACGTTACGTTATACATCTAATTTTAAAACTACAACGGATGAAATTGTATGGTGGAAAAGTAATATTTCCATCGGCATCCCTGAAGTATTGTATGTTAATGATTCTGCTTTCTTTGGCTTAGAGACCCGTTTATTTATGCTCAACACAATGGAAGCAAAAAAAGGTTTCAGTTTATTTCCCGGCGATTCGATTATGTATATAACAGGGTTTGATGATGCTGCTGCAATAGGTCGTTCGTTGAAAATAAAATCACCTATTACTACACCTGCAGGCACATTTGGTGATTGTATCTATTTTGAAAAAAATGCCCGCAATTTCAGAAAAGATCAGGTCTTTTTTAAACAAGGAATAGGAGTTCTGAAATATATTAAAGAAGCAGCCAAAATGGGGGAACGTATAATTAAGCCAGAACGAATTTCAACATTGGTTGGTTATCATTTCGAATAGTCTAAAAGCAACTATCTAATTTGTATTTTTAGTGCATGCTTCAATACAAGCAAGTAAAATCTATTCTAAATAAACACAAGAAAAGGGACACATGGTTTCTTGATGATTATAGTGTAAACCCATACGAAGGTTGTAGCTGCAATTGCCAGTATTGTTATGTAAGAGGCAGCAAATATGGCGAGAACATGGAACATGGGCTTTTAGCAAAAATTAATGCTGCTGAAATTTTAGATAAGCAATTAGCCAACAGAGCAAAGAAAGAGCAATTTGGTTTTGTTGCTGTAGGATCAAGTACAGATGCTTATATGCATCAGGAATCTACAGAAAAGATAACTCAACAATTGCTACAGGTATTACTCAAAAATAAATTCCCAGTTTTTATTAGTACAAAATGCAAACTGATCTTAAGAGATATTGAATTATTAAAAGCAATTGACGACACAGCCATCCTTCCAACAGATCTTGCACAAACATTGAAAAGAGGATTAATTCTTTCAGTGTCTATTTCTACATTAGATGAAAAAATAAGTACTCGCCTTGAACCAGGTACAGCGTTGCCTTCCGAAAGGTTACAACTATTAAAACAACTAAAAGCGAAAGGTTTTTTTGCAGGTGTAAATGCTATTCCATTATTGCCATTCATTTCAGATTCAGCAATTGAAATGGAAAAAATTATTATTGCAGCAAAAGAACATGATGCAGATTATATTCTAATGGGAGGGTTAACACTTTTCGGTAATAACGTAGCAGATAGTAAAACACTTTATTATAAATTCATTGAACAATATGACCCATCATTGCTGCCAAAATATCAACAACTATACGGCAATAATTTCTATACTTCTTTTGCCTACCAGAAACAACTTAAAGAATTAGCTGACAGCCTTTGCAAAAAACATCAAATCCGGAACAGTATAGTAGCATAATATGTCGAAAGTATTAAAACAAATACAGATAATTATTCTAACGAATGCATCACCAGAAGGCAAAGCGGCACATAACAAATTTGTTCCCGGCGCTGAAAAAACTTACGGGGTTAGAATGCCTGTATTAAACGAACTATCCCGACAATTTAAATCAGGTGAATTTCCATTGATAGAAGAACTATGGAAATCTGGTGCATTCGAAGAAAAAATCTTAGCGATAAAAATATTAGAAAAAATTGCTAAGAAGAATCCTGAAAAATCATTAGCACTAGTTGAATTATTTGCTCAACAAATTAACAACTGGGCTATTTGTGATGCCATTGGAATGCAAGGTTTAAAATCAATCGTTAAAACGCATGAAAAAGAAATTTTTGCATTAGCCTGGAAATTTAATTCCTCAAAAGATTTTTGGCAACGAAGACTATCACTGGTATTAGTAGAGTGGTACACTAGAAAAAAAGAATGCCATCCGGAAATAAAAAGACTGATAAAGAATCTTGAAAACGATGAAGAATATTATGTAAAAAAAGCTGTAGTCTGGATTAAGCGAAATTTTGAAAAAGGAAAATGATTTATCCAAACAGTTAATTTTATAAGTCCTCCTGATATTCAGAAGGACTTATAAAATTAATAATACAAAATTAAGGTAAGATTACAATTCGCTGACTATTCCCGTTATTCCAGGATAATAGAGCTTTATTATCACAACGTCCATTATTCGGGAAACCAAAATCTAACTTCAATACTCTGTCATTGATTACAATTTTAAGTGTTCCGTCACTGATCCAATGACAGGCAACTTTTTTAATTAATGGATCTACAGATGTAATTTTCACTGTCTTTCCATTACTAAATCTTGTAGAAGAACGGGTTGTTATTTTATATACATCATCCCATACTCTAGCGGTTAACATACCCTCAATCTGCGTTACAGTTTTTATTCCTTCATACATATAACCTCTGCCATTAGGGAAAGTTACTTTACCATCATTAATGGCAATACTCCATTTATGTACTGGCAGCTCAGAAAGGTTTTTGAAAATCTTTGTTCCTTCAATATGAACACGGTTTACATGATAGCGAACATAAGTTAAGGTAACAATCGAACCCGGTCTGCGAATTGGCCCCGTAAAATGCAGTACCAATTTACCGCTTCTCACTTTACCATCTCTACCAAGACAGCTATCGCCAAAGTTAATAATAACAGTTTTGGGATAAGTGCTGTCATTTGGCGTTACAGTTATAGTAGCACAATCGCCAATTCTTTCACGTAGTTCTGCAAAATTTGGAAAAAATAATCTGCCTGCTGTTCCAGATGCGGGGCGACCTTCTACTCCGAATCCACCTGCATTACCTTCTTCGTCTGCAGCGGTAAATGCAATATCATCAGCATCATCAAAACTAGCTTCAGCTTGTGCACTTTCATCAGAAAGTGTGGCTGCTTCTTCTTCAGATACCGTTTCTTCAGTAGCTGTAATACTTGCCTCTTTTTGACAAGATGAAATAAATAGAGAAAATAGTACTGCAATAGCAGCAAGTGTGATTTTGTTAAGTTTTAAAGTTTTCATGGCTATACTTTTTGTTTATATAAATTATTTAACGAAAGATTGGAACTCTTTACCGCAAGAAAGTTTAAAGACCACCAAAATATTTTATTTTCCCGCTTTAAATGAAAGAAATCATTCGTCATATAAGGGTTTATCTAAAAGAAATCAATAAAAAAGTATTGATAGTAGTTTCCCTATTTACAGCCTTTTTGATTTTTCTGAATTACTATTTCAATATCGACAATTATATAAAAAGGCAGGATTCTCTTGCATTTAGCTTTCTAGCTAGGTATCTGATTTATCTGATTGCTTTTGGCTTTCCCTATTTATTTTATTGGCTAATCACTAAGAAAAAATATAACTCAAAAAGCGTTTTCCTCCTGCTCATCTTTGTTGCCCCAGCTATATTTTCTTTAAAAGCAGGACTCAATTTTAATTTTCAATTTTCAGAAAATAATAATCCAATAGCAATCGGGTGGAATAGCTACTGGAACTATATCGTTTACTGGCCATTATTAGTAATTATTACTGCAAGCCTGCTATTTTTTATATGGAAGAAATTTGATAACGACCAGCCTTTCTATGGAATAAAGACTAAGAAGATGAATTGGAAACCTTATTTACTTATGTTATTGATAATGGTTCCATTAATAGCAGTAGCTTCTACACAAGCTGATTTTTTAACAGCATATCCAAAATTAAAAAGCATTGAAAGAATATTTGATGAACCAGGAATTCAATGGTGGCATAAATTATTATTTGAGATTTCCTACGGAACTGATTTTATCAGCATCGAATTATTTTTTCGTGGATTTTTGATTCTTGCTTTCATTAAATGGGCAGGAAAAGATGCCATTTTACCTATGGCTTGCTTTTATTGCACCATACATTTTGGAAAACCAATGGGAGAATGTATCAGCTCTTATTTTGGCGGAATGATATTAGGTGTTGTAGTGTATCATACAAGATCAATTCTAGGAGGATTAATCGTTCACCTTGGTATTGCATGGCTGATGGAACTGGGAGGCTATATTGGCAACTCCATATAAAACCCCTTGTTCCCCTAAAGGGGAAACTTAGATCAAAGACTCCTTGTTCTTCACATGAATTAAAAATTGATTATGAAATTATTAAAAGTTACCTAATGGGTTGAAGCCCCTCTATAGGTTAGGGGCATTAAAAAAGCTACAAGCCGTAAGCCGGATTCTGTCGTGGGCTATCATTTATCTGTACTGATAATTACTTATCAGTATCAAGCTGCCTACCCTGTATCTCAGACGAGCCGTCTTCAAGCGATACTATACGTGGCATTTCAGCATGCAAGGTTTACCCGTAAATATGATTACTCATACAAACTGTGAGCTTTTACCTCACATTTTCACCTTTTCTCCTTGCGGAGTAGTTATTTTCTGTGGCACTATCTGTTCCTGATTACTCAGGACCCGGCTCTTCACCGGTGCATTGCTCTGAGCTGTCCGGACTTTCCTCCTCTTAAATTAATAAGAAGCGATAGCCAGGCTTGTAGCAAAATTTTCAAAGAAGCGAACCGCAAATATACAATTTATGTCGCCAGCTGCATTACTACTATCATCGTCTGTTGCGTCGCACTCTTCATCGTTCGGTAATTCTATTCAGCAATTTGTGAAATTCTTTAATACTGAAAAAATATTTCCGTAGCCCCATATCCAAAATTGGGATGATATTGATTTACAAACGTTTTCACTTCTTTCTTCAATCGCAACTTTTCATGTATCTCATTGCGCAGCACCCCTTCCCCTACTCCATGTATTACTGTTAATGAAGGTTGATGATGGAGAACAGATAACTGATAATACTTTTCAAAAGCTTTTAACTGCAAACTCAAAATATCAAAGTTGCTCAAGTGTTTCCAGTCGTCCGTTAATTTTTCAATATGCAAATCAATTACTGTTCTGGCAGGCTCCAGATTTTGTCTGCCTTTTGAAGCATCATATATTTTATATCCTTTAGCAGCAAGTCGCCCCATTTCAACTACATCTTCATATTGTTTATCAGGGTATACTTCAAATAATCGTTGTGAAAAAGTGGCTTCATTCTTTTTCTTCAGCTCTTCAATCTTAGCAAAGAGTTGTTTAGGTTTTAATTTTACAGATGCTTCATAATGCTCTGCCTTATGTTTTGAAGGAGTAACTAAAGAAAAATCAAATTCAAAACTTGGGCTATCATTCAGATCAGCAAAATCCACATCATGTAAATAAAAATCTTCGAATGGATGAATGGTGTTTTTTATTTCAAAATCTGGTTTACCAAAAAAATGAAGTTTGTAAACAAAATGATAATCCGATTCGGTTCTATTTACCAAATGTAATTTCAACTCGTCTACCACATCATCGCCAAACTCATCACTAAAAAATACAGGCAAAAATGTAAGCCATACTCCATCGGCCACTTGCTTCTCTTTCTGCGGCTTCTCTTTTCTTACATCATCAATGTATTGTTTCTCTTTTTTTGAAGGAAACATTTTCTTTTCTGAAAACCGCTTAAAATAAGGAAAATCCACCTGGTCCATATAAACTGGAAATGTAACGCCATTCACATCCACCATCAACATCTTTTCATTCATAATGTCCATTATTTTCCCTTCCTCATTGGAATGAAGTAGTAGGACGGTATCGCCAATCTGGTATTTCATGCTTATATCATCAGAGTTAAATAAAAATGCCGCACAAAGTTACCAAAGTAAAAATGTGCGGCAGATTTTAATATTGAAAGATATTATTCTTTTTCTTTAGCCAGTTTACTATTTCTATAACTATATATAAAATAGATGACAAGACCAGCCGCCAGCCAAATAATAAACCGCATCCAAACCTTATGTGTTTCCTGTGCCATCAGGTAGAAGCAACTTATCATTCCCAGAATCGGCAGCAGCGAAAACTTTTTTACAAAAGCCATTCCTGCTACAATAATTGCTATTACCCAAAAAGCAGCCATTGGCCAGGTGTCGGTTGTCCATATATCAGCCGTAAAATGTGCTGGAGCTTTAATGGCTACTATAATAATTGCCGCTACTACTAATAAAGGGTAAATAAATTGTCCATTTATATAGGGCACTTTGAATTTACTTTCGGGCCTGTCTTTCCTTTGCTGCAATGCCAGTACACCAGCACACACCAATACAAAGGCGAATAATGTACCTATGCTTGTTAATGATATTACTTCTTCAAGATTTAAAAACAAGGCAGGCACACCCACAACAATACCAGTAAGTATAGTTGAGAAAGACGGTGTACCATACTTAGGATGAATTTTTGAAAATACTTTTGGCAATAAACCATCCCGGCTCATACTCATCCAGATTCTTGGTTGCCCCATTTGAAAAACCAGTAAAACACTTGCGGTGGCTATAATAGCACTCACTGCAACAATTCCTGATATAAACTTCATACCTCTTGCATCAAATACCATTGCTAATGGATCACCAACGTTTAATGTAGTATAATTCACCATTCCAGTCAATACCAATGCTAATAATACATATACAACTGTACAGATGATCAGTGAATAAATCATAGCTCTTGGTAAATCTCGTTGCGGATTTTTACATTCTTCTGCCGTCGTTGAAATGGCATCAAAACCAATGTATGCAAAGAAGACTGCGGATACACCTTTCATAATTCCGCCAAAGCCTTCGGGAGAGAATGGACTCCAGTTATCAGGATTAATATAAAAAGCTCCCAATACAATTACAAAAAAGATAACGGCCAATTTGATAATCACCATTAAGTTACTTGCTGAACGGGATTCTTTTATTCCTCTAAAAACGATATAAGTGATTAACGCAACAATCATTAATGCCGGAATATCCAAAATAATTCTAAAGCCAGCAATTTGTGGAGCATTTATCCAGGCTGCACCTTGTTCGGCTTTGGCAGTCAAATAATCCATCGTCATCCAGTCAGGTATGTGTAAACCTGCATTCGCCATCATGGTAGTGAAATAATCACTCCATGAAATAGCAACGGCAATATTACCAATGGCATATTCCATCAACAAATCCCAACCGATTATCCAGGCAAATATTTCGCCGAATGCAACATAAGAATAAGTGTATGCACTTCCAGAAACCGGAACGGTGGAGGCAAATTCTGCATAACATAAGGCTGCAAAGCCGCAAGCTATTGCTGTAAAAATGTAAAGAAAAATAATTCCCGGCCCACCGGCAGATGCTGCAGAGCCAATACCGCTAAAGATGCCAGCCCCGATAATAGCAGCAATACCAAAGAAAGTAAGGTCACGAACTCCTAATACTTTTTTTAATCCAGTACCGTGCCCATCGCCATAACCTTCCGCAGCATCTTTTAAAATAACATCTATTGATTTTTTTCTGAATAGTTGATTTGCCATCAGTTAGTTGGTTTTGTGTTTCAAATTAAGTAAAAATAAGAATGTAGAGTAATTTAAAAATTCATTTTTTATGATGACTGAGCCAAAAACTGATATAAATCAGTGGTTAACTAGACCAAAATCATTTGCTCCTTATACTGGAGATAACAAATTTGCAGTCATAAAACAAAAATCATGGAAACAACAATTCAACACTCATTTAAAGCATCAAGAACTGAATCAATTTCAAAGAATACATTATGGAGCCGTTTTATACATTGGGCAGAAGAACAGGAAGAAAACAGGTTTGGATGGACAGCTTTTGCTATTGCTGGTCATGGATGTGTATTTACAATCATTACAGTGGCTGTAATTCTGGCAACAGGAAATAATTTTATTTTCTGGCCTTTTGCAATTGCAGCGATGGCTACAAGCCTGATTACAAATCTTGCAGCTATGCCAACAAAAATTACAATTCCTACATTATTTATTACTGTATTAATTGATTTGGCTATAATAGCCATCTGTCTATTAAATCTGATGTAAAACTAACTGCTTATTTTAAAAATCAGATTTCCCGTTTAATTAAGAAGTGAGCCAACTCTTTGAGTGGCTCTTTTCTTTTGGAGAGTACAGCAATATCTTCCAGATGATCAAAAGCTTCATCAAGGTATTTATTTTTCAATTGTATTGCCCATTCATCAACTTTGCAATCACGGAAAATCTGTAGCACTTTTTCAATTTTATTATCACTGTTATCAATTAATAATTTTTTCAATTCCTCTTTTTCAATGGCGGAGGCTGCTTCCAAAGCATGAAGCCATAAGAATGTTTTTTTATTAGCAAGAATATCTCCCCCTATTTGTTTTCCAAACTTTTTGGGATCACCAAAAGCATCAAGATAGTCATCTTGTATCTGGAACGCAATACCTAATTTTTTTCCAAATTCATATAATAGATATTGATTTCTTTCACCTGCACCGCCAATAATTGCTCCGGTTTGCAAACTCGCTGCTATGGCCACAGAAGTTTTTAAGGTGATCATTTTTATATATTCATCCATACTCACATTATCCTTTTTCTCAAAGTCCATATCCATTTGCTGGCCTTCACAAACTTCTTTTGCGGTTCTATTAAACAGCGTAAGAATTGATTTCAAATACTCAATACTGATCTTATTCAATTCCTCATACGCTGTCACCAGCATTACATCACCCGCCAGCAATGCAGTACTATCTCCATATTTTGAGTGAACGGTTTCCATCCCTCTTCGTAATGGAGCTTTATCCATGATATCGTCATGTATCAATGTGAAATTGTGGAATAGCTCGATAGCAGTCCCCACAAACCAGGCATCTTCTTTTATTTCATCAAATAGTTCATTGCCCATCAAACAAAGAACCGGACGAATTCTTTTTCCACCCAATTTTAAAAAATACTCATTGGGATCATATAAAGTAGAAGGTTGTTCCGGAAAATGCCTTCTATCAAAATGAAGTGTAAATTTTTGCGATAACAGTTCGAATGATTGCATGAGTAAATTTTAATGATAAAGCAATTCTGTATTTCCAGATCTAAGCACCAACTCTTTTTTATTACTCGATTCCACCCTTCCGATAATCTGAGCATCTACACCCAATGATTTTGAGACGCTGATAATTGCATCAGCATTTTTTTCGTTAGTATATATTTCTAATCTTGTGCCCATATTAAAAACCTGGTACATTTCTCTGTCGTCCGATTTACTTGCTTCTTGAATTAGCTTAAAAATAATCGGCGGTTCAAATAAATTATCTTTTATTATACGAACATTATCAGGTACAAATTTTAAACATTTAGTTTGTCCACCACCACTACAATGCACCAACCCATTAATAGCATCAAAATGATGCTCCAGCAATTCTTTCATGACAGGTGCAAAGGTTCTGGTTGGGCTTAATAATAGCTCTCCTATGGTTGTAGTTCTTTCTCCGTCTTTAATTTCATCCGTCATTCTATGCGGTCCAATATATACCACTGATTCATCCAGCGATGTATCATAGCTTTCATGAAATCTTGCACCATAGGTTTTGTGAAGAATATCATGCCTTGCACTCGTTAACCCGTTGCTGGCTAATCCGCTATTGTAACTTGTTTCGTAATTGGCTTGTCCAAATCCGGCTAATCCCACTATTACATTTCCAGCTTCAATCTTTTCGTTTGTAATAATTTTGCTTTTTGGCCAACGGGCAGTCATTGTGCCGTTAACCGCCATTGTTCTTACAACATCACCTACATCTGCCGTTTCGCCACCCATAAAACTAATGTTGACACCAAAGCCTTTCATCGTATTAAAAAAATCCTGTGTTCCGTTTATCACCGCTTCCAGTACCTCTGCCGGGATCACATTTTTATTTCTGTCTATTGTGGATGAGAAAAGTATTTTATCATAGATACCTACGCAAAGCAGATCATCAAGATTCATTACAATCGCATCCTGAGCAATTCCTTTCCAAACAGATACATCGCCGGTTTCTTTCCAATATAAATAAGCCAGAATACTTTTTGTGCCGGCTCCATCTGCATGCATTACATTCACCCAATCATTATCTCCAGACAATATATCAGGATATATCTTGCAAAAAGCTTTTTCAAAAAGGCCTTTATCAAGATGCTTTGTAGCTGCATGAACTTCTTCCTTTTGGGCGGATACGCCTCTTTTGCTATATAAACTCATAATTTCATTTACCCGGCAAATTTAATTGTTCCGTGCCTGACAACACAGATGAATTTTCAGTGATCAATAATAAATTATCATTTAATTTCGCACCTCAAATGATGCAAGTACACCGTGATATAGACAATCTGCCTGAATTTAAAAACGCTATCGTTACAATTGGCACATTCGACGGTGTGCACATGGGACACAGGCAGGTTATAGACAAATTAATTGAAGAATCTAAAGCAAACAATGGAGAATCTGTTATTGTCACTTTTCATCCCCACCCAAGAAAAGTTGTTTCTTCTACCATTTTGGGTATTCGTTTAATAAATACATTGGATGAAAAAATTGAACTATTAAGAGCATTGGGCATCGATCATCTGGTTATCGTTCCGTTTACAGATGCTTTTGCTAATCAACCGGCTGAGGACTATGTACAACATTTTTTGTACGAAAAATTTCATCCGCATACTATCATTATTGGATACGATCACCGTTTTGGTCGTGACCGATTAGGAAATTACCGGTTGTTAGAAAAAATGGCAAAAGATTTGAATTTTAACTTGAAAGAAATACCGAAACATATACTCGAAAACATTTCCATTAGTTCTACAAATATTAGAGAAGCCATTCTGCATAATGATATAGCGACCGCTGATACTTTGTTGGGGTATGAATTCTTTTTTTCTGGCACAGTAGTTCACGGTAATAAATTGGGAAGAACGCTGGGATATCCTACGGCAAATCTAAGAATAGAAGATGAAGAAAAAATCATTCCGGGTAACGGTATCTATGCAGTTTACGCACAACTTGAAAACGAACAGGAAAGACTAAAAGGCATGATGAGTATTGGCTTCCGTCCTACAGTAGATGGCAAGACAAAAGTTATAGAAGTCAATTTGTTTAATTTTGATCAACAGATATATGGCCAAACATTGAAAGTGTTTGTAAAAAAATATTTACGGGAAGAAGTTAAATATGATGGACTGGAGGCTTTAGTTAAACAAATAGACCAGGATAAAATCAATAGCCTGAAAGTGCTTTAACAAAAAAGAAGGGGCCACTTTTCAGTAACCCCATTGCTTGCCGTTAGAATAATATTTGGTTGCGACTCATAACTTGATAAAACGCTTCTTCATAGACTCACCATCATCCTTTTTCGCTGCAAGGAAATATATACCGGATGGCAAATTTGCAATGTTTATTCGTTGGAATTTCGACGTAACTGTCACATTCATAAGTACTTGTCCAGTCAAATTAGTTACCTGAATTATTTTTCCAATCCAACGAATATCATACGCAAAATCCAGATTTAGTTCATTTGTAGCAGGATTTGGGTACATTTTAATCTCCAGCCACTTTGGATCCTCTTCAGGTAATGGTATTTCGAAAATTAAAGGAGCATCTAATCCTTTTGAATTTAAAAATGAATTTCTGACACCTCCAGCATTAAATAAAGCCCTCATTCTTTCTTTCTGACCTGTAGTAAACATGTTAATACAATCATCATTTGTAAAATCCATATAATTCATATACATATCCCCGTTTGGACCATTATTGCATGATATTAAAATTCCTGAAGGGCATTCTACATTATTACCTGATTGCTTAGGTGTATCAGAAACTCCATCATCTCCACAATATTCATCTCCCCATAAATGTTTAAGACCTAACCAATGACCCACTTCATGCACTGCTGTTTTACCAAGATTATAACCAGCAACGTTTGGATTGATTGCAAAAGCACTATAATCAATTACGATTCCATCTTTTTCAGCAGCTCCACCTACTACACTTGAATAACCGGCTACATTATCAAGATTACAAACCCATATATTTAAGTAGCTTCTTGTATCCCAGGCATCAGTTCCTTGTTTTGAACTGAATTTCATGTCATCTTTTGCTTCCCATTCTTTTATTGGAGTGTATTTACGGGTTATACCATTTGTATTTCTCTTCCGTGGATCTGAAGTAGCGAGATAAAACTCTATTTCGCAATCTGCAGCAAGTGACTTAAACCTTGCTGGCGTCTTAACAGTATCTGCATTTTTCCTGCGAAAGCAATCATTCAATATTGCTATTTGTTGATTAACCAATGCATCACTAATTTTTTCTTCCAGTGAATGATATAAAATGTGAAAAACAACAGGTATTTTAATTACACTTGCTTCAATCCTGTTTTGCATATTGTTTCCTGGATTTTGCTGGGCTGCAATAAATGATTCAACCGCAAGAACATTCGTTCTAATGATTGCATCATTCTTAATCGCTTCCTGAGCATACAATTTCGAATAACATTTTTCTTGTGCTCCGATATTTTTGGTAAAAACAATAGAGAGTAAAATGAAAATAAATCCTGCCTTCATAAGTTTTCAAAAATTAGATGTTACTGCAAGGCAAATAAATAAATGCCAAGTGTTGAACACAGGTAATTGGGTACTTTAAAAAATGAAGGAGATTGGGTAATTAATAAAGGCGATTCAGGGATGGGATTTTTAAACTAAAATACCTATAGTATCTTAATCAGATTCAAATATAATTCATTTAATCAATTGAACAATAAGTTTTTATATCGTAGATTTACGACATTTAATCTTGAAATTAAAGCTTTAACAGCTTTGTTGATAATCAGTACTTAATTTTGTTCACATAAAAATGTAAGATGAACCGATTCCTAGTTATCTTTTTCTTTTTTGCCATAGTATCCTGCAAGAATAATGATTCCAATGATCCCAACGTCCCACTTCCAGATACTCCAAAAACAATGAACTATTCTATTATAACCAGTTACCCACATGATACTTCTTCCTATACACAAGGTTTAATTGTTTATAAAGGAGACTTGTATGAAGGAACTGGAAATTACGGATTTTCAAAATTAAAAAAAGTAGATATTAAAACAGGTAAAGCTTTACAACAAATTGCACTTGCAGATACCTATTTTGGAGAAGGAGTTACAATATTAAATGACACCATTTATCAACTAACCTGGAAAGAAAAAAAAGTGCTTGTTTACACATTAAAAGATTTTAAAAAAATAAAAGAATTTGATGTAAATTTTGAAGGTTGGGGACTTACAACTGATGGAAAAAGTCTAATAGTTAGCACAGGTGGGAGTGATTTAAATTATTACGAACCGTCCACATTTAAGCTACTAAAAACACTAACTGTTACTGAAACGGGCAATCCTTCCTATAATTTAAATGAATTGGAATATATTGATGGCTTTGTTTACGCCAATCAATATCAGCTTCCGTATATTTTAAAAATTGATCCATCTACAGGAAATATTGTAGCCAAGGCCGATCTTAATAAAATATGGGATAGAATAAAAGCTATTGATCCACATGCAGAAGTTCCAAATGGGATAGCATATGATGCTGCTACAAAAAAAGTTTACATTACCGGAAAATTGTGGCCTGAATTATATGAAGTACAATTTGGACAGTAATTATTTACTAATTATATAAATTACCGAACTACAACGTTTCGTATCGCTAATGGCATTAAAATTTGAACGTAAGCCATTCCAAAAAGAAGCAAATAAATTTGTTTTTCCTTTTTTGTATTTACTACTAAGCATCGAAACATAAAAACTGTCGTACCACATCGGTTTATATTGTTCAATCATCATTCCATGCTTTTCAATCAGCATCTTCATAGCTTGTGGCGAGAAATGATATAAATGCCTTGGTACATCATATGCTGCCCAATGTTCTTTATAAATAGCAGCGTCTTTAGAAGTATAGTTCGGTACGGCTATAAACAGTTTCCCGTTTTCCTTTAATAAAGATTTTAACTGTATCATGTACCCATGCAAATCATGGACATGTTCTAAAACATGCCACATTGTTATTGCATCGAATGAAGCAACTGGCAAGTTATAAAACGTATCCATTTCATTTAAGTCTATATTATTTACTTCCTCAGCAATTCTTCTGGCATCACCGTCTGGTTCAAGGCCGGTAACCTGCCAACCTGCATTTTTCATTTCGCTGGCAAAAGCTCCGGTACCGCTACCAACATCTAAAAGGCTTCCAGCTTTTAAACCTGTCATTTCTTCTATCAATTTTCTTTTTTGCTTCAACGTTCTTTTGCGAACCTTTTGATAAAGCCTGTTGATAATCCCTTTTGATGTGTTGGTATGAGAAATATAATTGTCAGACTTGTAGTATGGTGAGATCGATACTGCATCAGGAACATCCTGCGTAAATCGAAGAGAACAATTGGCACATTCCATGATCATGAAAGATTCATTACTTACTGTATAATCTTTAGCGGTAAATATTTCTTTTAGAGAAGTAGAACCACAGGCAGGACAAATTGTATAATTAATTCGTTGTAACATTGAATAGCAGCAAAGTAAATAGATAAAATTTAATCAAACTGAAAGTTTCAGGGTATTATTTTGTAAGTAGATGAAGAATCGATTGGTATTAGTTTTTTACTATTTGCAGTTGAACTTATGGCAACTCCGTTTTCAGAAAAAAACCAGCCAAGGAAGATAATCGACAATATTCCAATTACTAAAGGCAAAACCCACCAGTTAGATTTTTTCTCTTCTTCTTTGTTTAACAAAACTGTCATCTCCTGAGAAGTTTTCTCTTCCTCTCCCACTCTCACAAAATGTTCGGATTTTTCTCTGATAATTTTATCCGCAAAAACCGGTTCTTCTAGTATAATTTTTCCTTGTGATATAAATTTAATTCCTCCATCCAGGCCTTTACTGATTGTCCCGATATCACTCCAGTTAATGGTGGCTCCTGCTATTACCTGTTGCTTCAAATCGAATGCAAAATCATTAAACTTAGTTACTGCTTCATGATTTGATAAAGATAAATGCTGACTTAACCATTTAAAAAAAATAACTGAGGGTGTCATTTTATTGTTAGCTAATATAATTTCGTAATATGGTGCTACTATAGATTTATTAGGAAAGTCTGCTACAGCAGGATGTCGTTGTAATAAAAAAGTGCCGATGCCCGGCACTGGTAAACTTTTATTTAAAATCAGGTAACTATAAAGTTCAGCGTACATTATTTCGTCTTTTGATCGAACGAAAATACGATTCCGCCGACAAAGTTGAACCCATATACAGGATATTGGTTCCAACGCTGGTATTCTTTATTAAAAATATTGTTGAATTGTGTCCAAAGATTTACATTCTTGGTAATCTTAAACTCAAGCCCCGCACTTAAATCTACTGCACTTTCTAATTTTCCAGACGTACCGTCTTTGAATTTATATCTTGCGCCATCCCAGGCAAACAAATCTGTTTTTAGCCATAAGTCTTTAATAATCTGTAAACGCATGGCTGCTTTCAATTCAAGCGGAATCAACCCATAAGCCTTAGCATTGTCCTGCAGAGCAGAAAACTGGTTAAAAGAGACGCCGGTAATTAAAGAAAATTTCTCCTGCACATTAAAACCCAGTTCACCACCAAAATTCAGCACATTCATTTTGCTTTCATTCACCACCCGGAAAGATTTACCACCTAAGGCTGTCAACGTATCATTTACAAAAAGTGGCTGATTATTTAATTTATTAAATCCAACTTTTGCAGCATAACTAAAATGATCCCCTAATGAACCTTTAAATCCTGCAAATCTTTCTTCTATCCAAGTATTTTTTAATTCAGCAGGTACAAATAGCCAGGGATTTTCTCCAGCCAGATACATGTAACTTGTTTTACGAATGTAACCGGTCCAACCTGCCTGAAAAGTAAAGCGATGATCTTCAGTGCT
>JAHEMM010000050.1 GCA_024643655.1 Chitinophagaceae bacterium
TTTCAGGGTTTAATATAAATGGATGTCGAAGTATAGCTCCTGTTAATGTATCATTCATTCAGGCACCTACCGCTTCATTAAATGGTGGTGGCACAATTTGTCCAGGAGACAGCAAAACACTAACAATTACTTTTACAGGTATTGCACCATTTAATTTTACTTATACAGATGGTATAAATTCTATTACAACAAATGGTATAAACTCGAACATATACCAATTTACTGTTGCTCCAATAGTAACTACTACTTATACAGTTACTGCATTTGGAGATGCAAGTTGTAGTGATTTTTCCAATAACTTCTCTGAAATTGTAGCTGTAGTAACAATCGTTCCGTCTGTGAGATATCCAACAGTTACAGCATCACCCAATATCCCTATACAACTTGGAATAAGAAATTTTGGCCCTGGTCATACATATATGTGGAGTCCACCGGATGGATTGAACAATACTACTATTAATAACCCTGTTTTCAATTATGACAAACAAACAGAGTTTTTAATTACAATAACTACAGATAAGGGATGCACTCTCGTAGATACTTTATTAGTGAGAGTTGCAGCACAGGCTCCTATTATAAATGCTGGCATATATGTTCCAAAAGCATGGTCGCCAAATGGGGATGGCCACAATGATAGATTATTCCCAATGACAACCAACTTACTTGAACTTAAATACTTCAAGATCTTTAACCGGTGGGGACAAATGGTATTCGAAACTAATATTTTAGGTTATGGTTGGGATGGAATCTTTAATGGTAAACCACAAGTATTGGATACTTATATATGGAGAGCAGAGGCGGTAGGTTTAGATGGCAGATATTATAAGAGTTCTGGTAGTTCAGTATTATTAAGATAAAATATTTGATTATGAAAAAGATTATTCAGATTAAATTATTGGTCATTTTGATTTTCAGTTTTTTGAAAACAACTGCGCAAGATCCCAGTTTTTCGCAATTTTTTTCTTCGCCGCTGAATATCAATCCCGCATTAACAGCAAATATTAATGCGAAGTGGAGAGTTATTACTAACTATAGAAACCAATGGATCAATCCATCAAATCCATATACTACTGGTACTATTTCTATTGACAATAAAATATTTCAGGATGTAGTTGGAAATTATGTAGATGAGAATACAAGGGTAGGAATTGGGGGGATGATGATGTATGATCAGTCACTTGCAGGTGCTTTAAAAAGTAATTATGCATCTTTTAATGTTTCAGGAAATATCAGATTAATTAAAAAAGAGGGATATGAATTAAACGGCTTTAAAATCAGGCATAATGATAAAGCTAACAACGATCAGTTAGCTGAACAAAGACTAGGTGTTGGACTAGGAATTATTTATGGTCATAAAAGATTAGACCAGAATAAACTAACCTTCGAAGAACAATTTGTTGGTAATGGATTTGACACCAATCTGCCAACTGGTGAAACTGCATTATCAAATATGAAGCCCTACCTATCAACCAGCGCAGGTTTACTGTATACAAATATTAAAGGAAATTACAACTTTGAATTGGGAATAGCAGCGTTTCATTTCAATAAACCTAAGCAATCATTTATTAGTGACGAGAACCAATATCTAGCAACCAGATATGTTATACATTCAAATTTCGAAACTTTATTAACGAATCAACTTATACTAAATACAAATGGAATTTATCAATATCAATCAGGCGCAAGTTATTTTTCAGTAGGTGGCGCATTAGGCTATTATGTACCCACCCTTGAAAAAGAAATAATTGTTAATGCAGGTTTGTGGTATTGGTCTGATAATGCTATAATACCTTATGTTGGATTAAGCTATGAAAACATGCAATTTGGTATAACATATGACGCAACTATATCTGATCTTAGAAAAGCTCCCAGAGGTGCTCAAACCTTTGAATTAAGTTTTATTTTAAGAGGGAAAGGCAAAAAAACCGGTGTTATCCCTTCACCCTGGAAATAATTTAATAATTATAAAGAATAAATATTTCCATAAAAAATCCCCAACTATAAGTGTCAGGGATTTGTGCCCGAGACTGGATTCGAACCAGCACACCGTTTCCGGCGCCACCACCTCAAGGTGGTGCGTCTACCAATTTCGCCACCCGGGCTTCCTGATTTAATTACAGGAATAAGGATTGCAAATGTAAGCGGATTATTTTTTCAGAACAATTCTGAAAGTCGTTCCTTTCCCAATATCAGAATGTTTTACAAATATTTCTCCTTTATGATATTGTTCTATAATTCTTCGGGACAAACTCAGACCTAAACCCCACCCTCTTTTCTTAGTCGTAAACCCTGGTTTAAAAACGCTGCTTATATGTTGTTTACTTATTCCTTTTCCTGAATCCGTAACATCAATGCTAACTTTAGTATCATCTTCATCAATATCGACAGTGATATTTCCTTTTTCTTCCATAGCATCCAATGCATTTTTAAGTAAATTTTCAATGACCCAATCAAACAACGGGGCGGAAATGCCAGCATGAATGGTTGCCTTATTATTTGTTTCAACATTAAAAATAATCTTACCAGTAGCTCTTTTTCGCATATAATCAACCATATTGTTGATTTGCGCAATGAGATCAATATTTTCAAGTTGTGGCGTACTACCAATTTTGCCAAACCGGTCAGACACTAGTCGCAATCGGTTAACATCCTTTTCTAATTCCTGCGTAATTTTTTCATTCCCCGGAGTTTCTTTCAACATTTCCACCCAACCCTCTAATGAAGAAACTGGCGTTCCTAATTGATGCGCTGTTTCCTTAGCCATGCCTGCCCAAACCTGATTTTGAACTGAACGATAACTGCTTCTTAAAGAAAGTAGAGTGATAATAATAAATAATGCGACTACTACCAATTGAACAATTGGATAATACCTTACTTCATTCAAAAGTTTCGAATTACCATAATAATAGAGGTTACGCTGAGTAGAATCAAGTGGATTTGACCATACGATAGCATTATTTTGAGATTTAAATTGATTCAACTTGCCTGCTACATAATCGATATTGTTTGCTGATTTTGCTGAATCAAGATTTATAAAAGTAAGAATGCTATCTTTTTCATCAGTTTCAATAATTGGTATCGTAGTATTCTCCGTTACTATCCTGGAAGCTAATGTAAGATCGAAATTATCTGGTGCAGAAATCATAAACTTACTGGCCTCAATCCAATGGCTTACCTTTTGCTTTTCTTCTTTTGCAATTTTCTTGGCAAGGTATTGCGAGTAAATGATTGTACCGCTAATAATAAATATGGCAATCAATGCCAAAGCCGTTCTCCAATTTAATAGTTGCCTAAACATATTTCGAATTTAACAAGGATAAACCGTCTTCCCGTATTTTTGATTAATTATTTAATAATACATTTAAAGCTGTGTCAAAAATCGCAATTGTTATATTAAACTGGAATGGCAGAAAATACCTTGAGCAATTTCTTCCTTCAGTTTTTGCTACAACATATAATGATTACGAAGTTATTGTTGCAGATAATGGCTCTACAGATGATTCTATTGAATTTCTGAAAGCCAATTACCCAACTATCAGACTCATCATTTTCAAACAAAATCTTGGTTTCGCCAAGGGATACAATGAAGCGTTAAATCAGGTAAATGCTGAATATTATGCTATCCTCAATTCTGATGTAGAAGTTACACCAGATTGGTTGCAGCCAATGGCAGACCTGCTGGATAGCAATAAAAAAATTGCAGCCTGTCAATCAAAGCTTCTTTCCTATCATAATAAAAAAATATTTGAATATGCGGGTGCTGCTGGTGGCTGGATTGATAAATTTGGCTACCCTTTTGCCAAAGGAAGAGTATTTGACTTTAGTGAAGAAGACAATGGTCAATACAATCAAGAAGAGCCAATTTTTTGGGCAAGTGGTGCTTCTCTTTTTATCCGATCATCCGTATTCCATGAAATGAAAGGATTCGATGAATACTTTTTTGCACATCAGGAAGAAATTGATCTTTGCTGGCGTATCCAACTTGCGGGCTATTTAATTTACTCATGTCCATCTTCTGTTGTTTATCATGTAGGAGGAGGCACACTTCCCAAAGGAAATTCATTAAAAACATTTCTCAATTTCAGGAACAATAAAATAATGTTATCCAAAAATCTGCCCTTTGCAAAAAAACTTTGGGTAATACCAGTGCGAAATATTTTAGACATGCTTTCTGCAGGCAAAGGATTATTAACAGGTGATGGCGGTTATTTTATTGCAATAATCCGAGCTCATATTGCTTTCTTAAAATGGTGGTTATTTCACCGGCATAAAAGTATTTTTCCTGCTTCTAAAAAAGGAAAGCTATTCGGCCTTCTTAATAAAAATATGGTTTGGCAGCATTTTGCAAAAAAGAAAAAGACATTTTCAGAAATTGTGGGTAAAACAAACTGATATTTTACATTGAACCCTTATTTTTGCATCACAAAACCTGAATATGGACAGCACACAGGAATATCACGAAGAATTACAAAAAGTACAAGACAAAGATTTCACTCATAACTGGGTATCCTCTTCTGCTTTTCTATTTTATTTACAAGTAGCATGTATCGTTGCATTTGTATTAGGCGGTTGTTATATGCTTTCTACAAAAAGATACAGCAAAATAGAGGCTCCGGTACAAGAGAGTTCTCTTTATACCCCAAAGTATAAATAAGCTGTTTTAAATTTTTTTAAAAAGGGCAACTGCCCTATTTTTGCAACCCTTTAGTTCTTTTTATGCTTGATTACAAATCAGGCATCGATATGCGGAAGTAGCTCATTTGGTAGAGCACGACCTTGCCAAGGTCGGGGTGGCCGGTTCGAGCCCGGTCTTCCGCTCAGGAAATCCTTCCTCCAATGGCGGAGGGATTTTTTTTAACTTAAATGCCCTGGTGGTGGAATTGGTAGACACGCAGGACTTAAAATCCTGTGGGCAGCAATGCCCGTAACGGTTCAAGTCCGTTCCGGGGCACAAAAAGCGATTCAATAAAATGAGTCGCTTTTTTTATTTGTAGATTTGAAACAAAAGTAGAAGATAATGGCTACAGATATAAAATGCCCTAATTGTGGAAATCAGTTTGAACCCAATGAGGCTATCCGCGAAGAAGTAGAAAAAGAACTCCGCAGTAAAGCTGCCGATTGGCAGAAAAAAAAGAATGAAGAATTTCAAGTAAAGCTGGATGAAGAAAAAAAGCGGATGCAACAAAGTATGGAAGAAAACATCCGTAAAAGCATCACCGCTGATTTTGAAAATAAATTAAACCTGGCAGAACAGAATAATAAAGACAATGAAGAAAAGTTGAAACTTGCCAGGGCTAAAGAGCTTGAATTTTTAAAAAGAGAAAACGAACTAAAAAATAAAGAAGCCGAACTTGAATTATCAGTCCAAAAAAAATTACAGGAAGAAAGAGAAAAGCTTTCAGTTGAGATCAGAAAATTGGAAGAACAACGTAATGCTGCTAAGGAAACTGAGTTTCAGTTAAAAGTAAAAGATCTGGAAGAAAAGCTGGAATCGCAGAAAAAACTAGCAGAAGAAATGAGAAGAAAAGCTGAACAAGGCTCCATGCAATCGCAAGGCGAATCACAGGAATTATTATTGGAAGAATTACTACGGGCAACCTTCCCATTTGATCTGGTGGCAGAAGTTGCAAAAGGGGTAAGAGGTGCAGATTGTATTCAAACAGTCAGGAATAATCTAGGACAAGAATGTGGTAAAATTATCTTCGAAAGTAAACGTACAAAAGATTTTTCCAACGACTGGATTGAGAAAATTAAAGCCGATATGCGTAAACAGGGTGCAGAAATAGCTGTAATTGTTACACAGGCTCTACCAAAAGATCTTGACCGCTTTGGTGAAAAAGAGGGAGTCTGGATTTGCAGCTTTGCTGAAGTAAAACCTGTAGTACAAATGCTAAGAGACGGCATCATAAAATTATCAACAGCATTAAAAAGTCAGGACAATAAAGGAGATAAAATGCATTTGCTTTATGATTATCTGACCAGCCGTGAATTTGCTGAACAATGGCAGGCTATACGGGAAGGTTTTTTGAGCATGAGAAATTCAATTCAAAAAGAAAGAGATGCAATGGAAAGACTTTGGAAAGCCAGAGAGAAACAACTGGACAAAGTAGTTTTAAGTGCTGCCCATGTACGAGGTTCTATTGAAGGAATTTCCGGTACAGATGTAGATTTAAATCTTCTGGAAAACGGGGATGAAGATCTTGAAGAATAATAAATGCTGATTTATTATTTCACACTATATGGAAATTTTTTTGAAGCATTCCGCATTAAAGCATTTACCAGATTATTGGCGGATGAGCCTACAGATCCTGAAGCCTGATAATCATATTTCCACAATAAATCACCTGATTTCCCATCATGGATATTGATAGTTGTCTGCACACTATTTGTATTTCCCCAAACTCCAAATAATACACCGACTGCTACAGCTGCACCATCAGACATAGGCTTATCCATACTCGATTTGTTTTGTAGCACAGCATCTACACCAAGTAATTGAGCTAACTCAGTTCTGTCTTTAGTACCTAAATCTTCATACCCTATTCCAGCTTGTTTTAATAAAGCATTTGTTCTTGTTATATCCTGAAAACTTACGGTATACTGAAATTTTTCTGAGCGACGTAAAAACCAGCTATACATTTTATCCTGTATTGCTAAACCAGTTTTTTCATTCATTTGATCTAATTGTTCAGCACTCACTTTTTTAGCTTCATTTGGGCGAAGTCTTGTTGTTACATCTGCCGGAAGAATCGCAACTTTTTTATGTCTGGAAAGTGCTGTGTCAAATTCAGTTGATTTGTAAATTTTAGGACCACATGAGGTTAATACCAGACCAATAAGTAAAGTTGCTAAAAAATTAATTTTCATAAAAAAGTTTACTACAAAACAAATTAATTATTCGGAATAGCTGAAATAATATTTAGTTAAAAACCCAGGCCAGCATTAAACCTTCAAATTGACGGTAATGGATAATAAGTTCAGATTTACTTTTTGTGAAAAAGCAATCAATTGCGTTATTTTTTGCATTTTGTTTTAACAAGAGTATGTCTTTTCTAAAATCAACCCCACCATTTCCATACCATTTAAAAATTGCTTCTTTTGACGACCAGAGAAGAGTGTACATAATGATATTATCTGTTACTCCGGGTTTTTTAAAATCCGTAATTAGGCTAAATTTAGCAAGTTCATCAGCACTCAAAAATTTATATTTTATTTTTTCAATCTTTTCAACAGGTATTTCAACATCAATTCCTACTCGTTTATCTCTACTTACAATTGCAGCCGCATAGTCCCCGCAATGAGAGATGGAAAAATGATACTGGGCATCTGGCAAATAAGGCTTTCTGGTATCGGCAATTTTCACCAATTTATTCGGGAAGTCTGGGAAAAGGTATTGTAATAAAAACCTGCCCGCCAGATGTTGCAACCGCTTATGTGGATGCGTTACATCCCGATGTAATGGCACAGTTGTTTTAAAGAATTCCTCCGTTTCTTCTATCTTCCAAACACCCAAACGGGTATTTTCGTTGATTTGTTGTTGAAAAAAAATTGGCATTAGTTACTGTTTCATGTTTATTTTGGCAGTTCGAAAATGTTGAGCCTGCCTTTCGGTAGACAGGTAAAGATAAGAACGATGCAGTGTGCGACATAACCAAAGATGATGCCTGCCTGCCGGTAGCCAGGGTAGCACAGGCACTGACTAAATAATATAAAATGATTTTATCAGACACAAGAATTTTAGAAGAAATTGAGAAAGGCACTATTAAAATTGTTCCATATGACCGTGAATCATTGGGAAGTAATTCCTACGATGTGCGTCTTGGAAAAACATTAGCGACGTATAAGGAACATTTGATTGATGCAAAAAAGCACAACCAGATAGAATATTTTGAAATACCCGATGAAGGATTTGTTCTTTATCCCAACATCTTTTATTTGGGAGTAACCCTGGAGTATACTGAAACCCATGCCCATGTTCCATTTTTGGAAGGCAAATCATCAACAGGTCGATTAGGCATAGATATACATGCTACTGCCGGCAAAGGGGATGTGGGGTTTTGCGGAAACTGGACATTGGAAATTTCGGTAAAGCAACCTGTGAAAGTGTATAAAGGAATGCCAATCGGACAACTTATTTATTTTCCGGTAGATGGGGCTATTGAAAACCCATACGACAAAAAGAAGAATGCTAAATACAGTAATCAACCAGACAGGCCAGTAGAAAGTATGATGTGGAAGAATTCGTTTTAACCTACTTCCTAAAGGTGCTTTAAAAATTGATAATGCAAAAAGGTCTTTTCCCTGTAAAATTTTGATTGCTTAGTTTATCTTCCAGATGGTATAATTCAAAATAGTTGCAAAGCTTACCCAACTAATATAAGGCACCAGCAACCAGGCTGCCAGTTTACTTATATTTCCAAATGCAAAAATGGTAAGCAAAATAAAAAACCACAAAATAATTATTTCTATTACTGCCCAGCCTATTTGATGTTGATCAAAGAAAATAAATGACCAGAAAAAATTCAATATCAACTGAACAGCAAATAATACAAATGCTGTTTTTTTAAGAATATCGCTACTATCAGATTTCCATACAAGAAAAAGAGCAACACCCATCATTGCATATAAGGTTGTCCATACCGGTCCAAATATCCAGTTGGGCGGATTCCATGATGGTTTATTAATTGTCTGAAACCAACTTTCAACACCGGTTACCGTAAAAAAACCGCTGGTTGCTCCCACTGCCAAAGGAATTGCAATGGCTATTATCAACTTGATAGTATTATTCATAAAAATTCTAACAACTAGAAATAATAATTGTTTACAAAGCGGCTATTCCATTTTTTTTGTAATAAGCAATTAACCAGGCTACCACTTCATTATAACTTCTTTTACCTGCGGGTTGATTATTAGCTTTTAAAAAATGTCCATAACCCCACATAACAATTGGCTCAATGGGGTTCCTGTATTTTCGATAAAAATTAATAAATTCTTGCCTGTCTTTTTTTACCTGCGGATGTACTTTTTCATGAATCGTTTTTGCTAAAGTTGTATCTCTCCTAGCAACTTCGCCTATAGCATAGTTATACATATCATAATAAGCAGAATAACGGTAAACATTTGAATTGTAAGCTCTGCAGGCCAGAAAGCCTACAAAGTTTGCTTCATTCTCTTTTCCATAACCCAATTGATGTGCCATTTCATGCGTTGTCACATATGGCTCCAGAAATCTAGGAATAGTTGTATTTACCTGACCCTCCCCTGAGAATGGATTATAATATCCTTGAAAGCCAATATAATTTCCCAAATAACTAAATATTGAAGGCTTGATCGACTTTGGTTTATATTTTAAGAACGGAAATTCATTTGCAACTTCTTTATATGCTTCAACTGCACCACGGAATAATCTGCTTTTCCTATTAAAAGAATCTCGTTGTTCTTTCGTTACAAAATCAGCATAATAATTTATTTTCTTCTGTAATGCATTTGTCAAAGTATCAAGATCAGACAAGGAATATTCTTTAACTTCCAGGTCTAATTGGTAAGCAATTCCACGACGGTTATAATTTAACCCCCAAAAAAGATTAAAGAAAACATAAAGAAAAAGAAGTATAAATATACTTTGCTGCAATGCCATTCCAAAGTACTTTCTGTTTAATTGTCGCCTAAAAAGTAATTTGAAGAACTTCAGCATCTTATAAATAAGAATAATGATGATAAAGCCATAAAATACATCGCCGATACTAAATGGCAACCAGCCAAATAAGAATCGTTGCACTTTTGAAATAGTGGGATATATGCCGCTGCTGTAATTATGTTCAACCCAATTTGGGTACCAGGAAGCCCATTTAATTAAGATCGTAAACAGTATTAAAAGCACCCAGTTCCAACTCTTCATCAGACGGGTAAATAAACGAGTCAGAAATTTTTGCAACCTTCCAATTTTTAATTATTTGCTCCAAAACCTGCCTACCGGCAGGCAGGTCAAGCACTTAAGCCATTATAGATGGGTAAAAATAATCCAAAATCAGTCAGAAAAAATCCATTTATTCCCCTACCTTTGCACACTCTTTAAAAAAGTTGAAAAATGAGCCGCCGCCGGGAGTTTGAAATAGCTTTTGTGGGGTTGAAACCCGGAATTCATGAGTTCAACTATTTAATAGATGAAAGATTCTTTGAAACATTTCAACAGCAGGACTTTCGCCATTGTAAAGCCAACATAAAACTATCGCTCGATAGAAAAAGTAGTTTTATGTTACTGAAATTCGAAATCGGTGGCGTATTAGAAGTTACCTGCGACCGTTGTAACAGCAACCTTCCACTCGACCTCTGGGATGAATTTAACATTACAGTGAAAATGGTGGAAAATCCGGAGTTTATGAACGAGAATGAAGAAGACCCGGATATGTACTATATCGCTCAAGGTGAAAGTCATATTGATGTTGCTAACTGGATTTTTGAATTCATCAACCTAAGTCTTCCTATGCAAAAAGCATGTGAATACGAAAAGATGGATGGTCCGCATTGCAATGCTAATGCAATGGATGTTTTAAAGAAAATGGAATCTGATATAAAAGTATCAGGAGATTCCGACGAAAAAATAAAAAAAGAAAATCCAATCTGGAAAGGATTGGAAAAATTTAAAGGTTTAGAATAATTTTTTTGAATATTAATATTTGAGTCATGCCAAATCCCAAACGCCGACATAGTCAGCAAAGAAGCGCAAAACGCAGAACGCATTATAAAGCAACTGCAGCTACCTTATCCACAGATAGCACTACCGGAGAATTACATGTACGTCACCGTGCACATGTAAGTGAAGGAAAGTTATATTATAAAGGAAAAGTTGTAGCTGAGAAAGCGCCGTTAAGAGCCCAATAAACCTGCTTTCTTGTTGCATTTTTTTAATTCCAAATCCATTTGGCTATATTGTCATATGGAGTTTGGAATTTGTTATTTTCATAACTCCCATAATTGATCATTATAATATAATAGATGAATATAGGTATAGATATGATGGGTGGTGATTTTGCACCGCTAGAAGCAGTTAAAGGGATAGGTCTTTATTTATCTGGTCATAATATTCCAGCGGAGCTCACACTTATTGGCAATAAAAATCAACTTGAATCATTACTTGCTGAGCATAATATTTCTCTTGATCATATCACCATTACACATTCGGAGGAAATAATCGGGATGCATGAACATCCTACCAAAGCTTTAAAAGAAAAACAAAAATCGTCAATTTCTATTGGCTTTCATTTGTTAAATACAGGTAAAATGGATGCTTTTATTAGTGCCGGCAATACCGGTGCTATGCTCGTTGGCGCCTTATTTACAATTAAAGCTTTGGATGGCGTTATAAGGCCTACAATATCCAGTATTATTCCTAAAGCTGAAGGCGGAACAGGCTTACTATTGGATGTTGGCTTAAATGCAGATTGCAAGCCCGAACAGCTAAACCAGTTTGCTATTATGGGATCGGTATATGCAAAGTATATTCTTGGAATAAATAATCCAAAAGTGGGATTGATAAATGTGGGTGAAGAAGAAGGAAAAGGAAATTTATTGGCGCAAGCAACTTATCCTCTTTTAAAAGCGAACAAGCATATTAACTTTATTGGAAATATAGAAGGCCGGGATGTTTTATTGGATAAGGCAGATGTTATGGTTTGCGAAGGTTTTACCGGAAACATTATTCTGAAATTAGCCGAATCCCTATACGAAATAAGTAATGAGAAAAAAGTAAAAGAAGCTTATTTTGAACGTTTCAACTTTGAAAATTACGGGGGCACACCAGTGCTGGGTGTAGCTAAACCTGTCATCATAGGCCATGGAATATCCGGAGCCAAAGCATTTATGAATATGATTCATCTTGCCCAATTAATGCTGGAAAAAGATCTTATGACAAAAATGAAAGAAGAACTTGCCTGATTAAAAAATACCGTTTAAGGGGTATATAAACGACTAATCACTTTATTATCTTTATAAAAAAGAACAAACATTGAAATCAACCACCATTTTATTTATTTTATTTTTTTCGGGAAGTTTACTGGCACAGTCCGGCGACCCGATAATTATTCCTACTCCATTACATATTCCAGTAGAAAAAACCATTATCTATACAATTGGAGATAAAAAAATACCTATAAAAGTTTTACAATATGGTGATGTAAAAGATTTTGTTTGCATCAACTTACATGCTAATGAAAATACTTCTGTAACAGCGGCGATTTCTGTACTTGAACAAACGGGTGGAACATTAATAAAAATAGAAAATGGTCGCCAACGAGTAATTCGATTTCGCTTAAAAGGTATATCCTATGGCTTTGACCCTAATCGCATGTACTCCAGAATTGGTATAGAACAAACCTTACGGGACAACCGAAGGACTAGCAAGGCCGCCATGGATGAAATTGAAAAATTTGCAAACTATATATTACAATTTGTTGATGATAGTGTGGGTTGCATTATTGCTTTGCACAACAATACTGAAGAAGCGTATTCAGTAAGGAGTTATTTACCAAATGGCAACAGGGCTAAAGATGCAAAAGAAGTATTTGCCGACAGCACACAAGATGTAGACGACATTGCCTTTACAACAGATAGTTTATTATATAAAAAAATGGCCGCTTTTGGATTCAACAGTATTTGGCAGGATAATGAGAAAGTAAAAAAAGATGGTTCGTTAAGTGTTTATTGTGGAGAAAAGAATAAAAGATATATCAACATTGAAACACAACACGGAAAAGTAGACCAATACATTGTTATGTTAGAAAAGTTGCTATTAATCCTTTCCGAAGAGAATAGTTTAAATAAAATTTTACCCAAAGAACCTCAAATCACAGAACCAGAGATATCACATTAAAGAAGTTTCTTACAACAAAAAAAGACTTTGATTGCTCAAAGTCTTTGTGATCCCGCTGGGACTCGAACCCAGGACCCATACATTAAAAGTGTATTGCTCTACCAACTGAGCTACAGAATCAACGCTTTCCCGATTTAGGGAGTGCAAAAATACAGTCTGAGAGCTATCATACCAAAACTTTTTCAAACAGTTATTCACAATTTCTTTTTAGTGCTATATGAATAAATTAAAATTATTAAAATCACCACTTTACATTTTGCACAATTTTAAAGTAGGTTTGTAATAATAATACTTTTATATGTCGAATTATTTTAAAGATAAAGTAGTAGTAGTTACCGGTGGAACCGATGGAATCGGTAAAGCTTTGGTAGAATTGTTGATCAAGGAAGGAGCCAAAGTAGCTACCTGTAGCCGCAATCATGATAATTTGTATAAACTACAATCTGAATACCCCTCCGTGCCATTACACACCATGGTTGCAGATGTAAGTAGTGAAAATGATTGTCGCCGGTTTATGGAAACAACCATCAAGGTATTTGGAGGTATCGATATTTTAATAAATAATGCAGGAGTTTCTATGCGAGCATTATTAAAAGATACCGATACTGAGGTTATTAAAAAAGTGATGGATATAAATTTTTATGGAACTGTTTACTGTACAAAATATGCACTTGCTTCTATAATTGAAAGAAAAGGGACAATTGTTGGCGTTTCTTCAATTGCAGGATATAGAGGACTGCCTGGAAGAAGCGGCTATTCGGCAAGTAAATTCGCCGTTCAGGGTTGGCTCGAAGCAATAAAAACAGAATTGATGGCGGATGGTGTACATGTAATGTGGGTTTGCCCTGGATTTACAACCTCCAATATCCGAAATGCTGCATTAAGCAAAGATGGAAGTTCACATGGAGAAACTCCGATGGATGAAAGCAGGATGATGAGTGCTGAAGAATGTGCCTTACATATTCTCAAAGCAATTCGAAAAAAGAAAAGAACATTGGTACTTACTTTTACCGGAAAGAGAACAGTATTTATGCAAAAATTTTTTCCTAAACTTGGAGATAAATTAGTTCATAAATTTTTCTTTAAAGATGGAGCTTTGGTAAAATAGAATTCTGAAATCACTACTAAAACAAAAACAGTTTTGCCATTATTAACCTTAACATCTGACATTGGAAATCCCGACTATCTGGTTGGCGCTGTTAAGGCTCAATTATTAAATATAAATCCGGAATTTCAAATCATTGACATTTCGCACAACATCGCTCCGTTTAATTACCCTCAAGCCGCTTACGTTTGTCGCAGTGCTATTAAGAATTTTCCAGCTTATAGTTACCACTTGATACTGGTAAATTTATTTGAACAAAAACCAGAACAACTGATACTGGCTTTTCATGATAATCAATATCTGATTTGCGCAGACAACGGTTTGTTGACAATGATATTGGAAGAGAATCCCGAAATGGTAATAGGTATTCCATTAGAAAAATCTGCATCAAAGAGTACAACATATCTTACTTCCGTGATGGGAAAAGTTGTGAATCAACTGGTAAATGGAGAATCAATTGAAACAATCGGCAATGCAGATGTAATTTACATGCAGAAAAAACACTTAAGGCCTACGTTAGAAAACAACTCTATTGATGGTCAAATTATTTTTATTGATAGTTTTGAAAATGTAATCGTCAATATTACCAGAGAACAATTTGAGGAACAAAGAAAAGGACGAAGCTTTAATATTGTTTTTAAAAGAGATGAGACAATTGATCAGATAAGTGAGAGCTATGCAGATGTTCCCGAAGGAGAAAAACTGGCTTTATTCAATAGTGCTGGCTACTTAGAAATTGCAATTAACAAAGGAAATGCTGCTGGTCTTTTTGGACTAAAAGGATTTTCTGAAAAGCTTAGACAAGGCCAGCTCTCCTACCAGACTATTCGAATATATTTCGATTAATCCCTAATAAACAGTCATTTAAACCTATTTTCATTCTGAAAAACTGTGCGGACTCTATCGTATTTCTTAAACATCTTTTAACCTATATTCCCCTAATTTTGCGTTCTTACAATCCTGGGCTAATTGAAGGATTATTAAGGAATTAAAACCAACTTTTTAATTTTATGAATTTCAAAAAAGTCAATAACATTACCGGCTGGGCTGTTTTTTTTATAGCTTTCCTGACTTATTTTTTAACCCGTGAAGCTAGAGCCAGTCTTTGGGATACAGGAGAGTTTATTGCTAGTGCTGATAAATTGCAACTACCTCACCCCCCCGGTGCACCTTTATTTGTATTGATCGGCAGGTTTTTCATTATCCTTTTTGGTGATAATGGAATGACTGCAGCTAATGCAGTAAACTTTATGAGTGCTTTAGCAAGTGCTGCAACAATCTTATTTCTTTTTTGGACAATCACCCACTTTGCCCGCAAAATGATGGTAAATACAGGGTTGCAATTAACTGCTCACCAAACATTTGCTACCATGGCAGCAGGTGCAGTAGGTGCATTAGCATATACTTTTAGCGATTCATTCTGGTACAGTGCTGTAGAAGGTGAAGTGTATGCATTATCCTCATTTTTTACAGCTCTTGTATTCTGGGCTATACTTAAATGGGAGCATGCAGATGAATTAGCCGGTAATAATGCTCAGGCTAAAGCAAGAAGCGATCGTTGGATCATTTTCTTATTTTTTATGATGGGCCTCTCAATAGGTGTTCACTTATTAAACCTATTAACAATTCCAGCGATTGTTATGGTTTACTATTATCGTCGATATGAGGTAAGTACAAAAGGAGCTGTTATTGCATTTTTGATAAGTTGTTTAATTACCGGATTAGTACAGGTTGGAGTTATTCAATACTCTATGAAGGCAGCAGGTATATTTGATGTTTTCTTTGTAAATAAACTCGGCTTACCGTTTTTTGCCGGCTTTGCAATCTACTTTATCGTACTCACTGCATTAATTGTTCTTGCATTACGATATAAAGAAAACAAAGCTTCGAGTTCAAAAATTATTACATTCTTTGTTTTATTTATTTGTTTGTCCTTTTTACCTTTTATTGTAGGTAGTGGTTCTGGCGGGGTTAAACTTTTAAAATTCTTATTGCTTGGAGGAATAGCTGTTGGGCTAGGTTATTTCTTAAAACCAACAGCATTAAAACCAATCAAGCTTATGCTTTGGTGTTATGCATTTATGATGTTGGGTTATTTAATGTACCTGACTCCAATGATTCGTTCCAATGCAAATCCTGCTGTTGACATGAATAATGTTGACAATCCAATTAATCTGGTTTACTATCTAAGCCGTGAGCAATATGGAGAAGCACCAATAGTTTATGGCCCCCATTTTTCAGCCGAATATAAATACAACAGAGAAACTGGAGTAGTTGAAATTGAAGAAGGAGAAATGAAATATGTAAAAGGAGAAAGTAGCTATATACCTATCGGCACCCGAAAAAAAGCAAAATATGAAAGTGCAGATATGCAAATATTTCCAAGAATATGGGATGGAAGTAACGACCAGGGGCATGCCGACTTTTATGCAGATTGGCTTGATTTAGGTAAAGAGAAAGCCCCTGTAACTGGAAGAGAAAGATATGAACCTCCTTCTTTTTCTGATAATGTAGATTGGTTCTTAAGTTACCAAATGGGATTGATGTACTGGAGATACTTTATGTGGAATTTTTCCGGTAAACAAAATGATGTACAAGGTTTAGGAAATAAAAGAGATGGTAACTGGATAACAGGAATACCAATGATTGATAACAAACGCCTTGGCGATCAATCTAAATTACCTGATACTATAAAAAATAATAAAGCACATAATAAATTATACCTTTTACCATTTGTTTTAGGAATACTGGGTTGTGTATTTCAATTCCTGAGAAATAAAAAAGATTGGGTAGTAACCTTTTTATTATTTTTTATGACGGGTGTTGCTGTCGTTATTTATTTGAATCAACCTGGCAATCAACCAAGAGAAAGAGATTATGCATATGTTGGCTCTTTTTATGCATTTGCAATTTGGATTGGACTTGCTGTTATAGGTTTTATTCGATTAGCAAAAGAGAAAGCGGATCAACTCACTTTCCAAAACACCTTTATGGGTGGTGGTATCCTGACCTTCCTCATTACTTTTATGAGTGCGGCTCCTGGAACTTTCAGCGATATGTTTATGACAGGAATTTATTCCACTGCTTTATTTGGAATTGTTGTTGGAGCAATAACATTTCTTGTAAGAGCAATATCGTCTGGAGGAAAAAATGAACGGGTACTCAACCTATCTACCACAATTATTTGTCTGGCTGTTCCATTATTGATGGCGCAACAGGAATGGGATGATCATGACCGTAGTGCTAAAACAACAGCACCAGATATAGCAAAGAATTATTTAGAAAGCTGTGCGCCAAATGCTATACTCTTTACTTTTGGTGACAATGATACTTATCCTTTATGGTATGCGCAAGAAGTAGAAGGTGTACGTCCTGATATTCGGATTATCAATAATAGTTTATTAGGTATAGATTGGTATATCAATCAGCTTCGCTATAAAATAAACGAATCAGATTCGATAGATGTGTTATGGGCTGAAGATCAAATTGAAGGTGGTAATAGAGAATACTTACGATATAAATTAATGCCTAATGCAGACCCTAATACCTATTATCCATTATATAACTACATGAAAAATGTAGTAGGTAAACGTTTTCCAACTGACCCTGAAACAGGAAGAGAAGCCGTACCTGAAGATTTTGGATTTAATGTCGCCCAGGCATATAATCCAGAAACAAAACAATTTGATCCTGTTTCAAGATTTAGTGTTGCCGTTGATCAGGAACTGGTCAAAAAGAATGGCACTTTGCAACCAGGTGATAGTGTACTTTCAGAAATGAGATTTGAGATTCCAAGAAGTAAGTTAGACGCTGCTCTAATGAGAAGTGATCTGATGATCTTAAATATCATTGCTTCGAATGCATGGAAAAGACCAATTTATTTTACATCGCCAATGGGCGAATTAGGATTCTCTCAATACCTGAGAAAAGATGGCATGGCCTATAGATTAGTACCTACTACATTGCCACTTCCTCAACAAAATTGGGTGATAGAACAAGCTTTCCGTCAAAATGGATTAGGAGGCACTTCTGTTAAGGCCAATAATTCTGATTCAATGTATAAGACTATGATGAGTGACTTTGAATTTGGCGGTGCGAATAAAAAAGGAGTTTATTTTGATGAAGAAAATCGTCGACATATTTTAGCTATCCGTTCAGTGTTTGGAGAAGCGGCAGGTAATCTGGCAGATGCGGGCAGAAAAGATGAAGCGCAAAAACTGATTGACAAAGTTGAAGCAGGAATTAAATCTGAGAATTTACCTTATGGCTTAGTAAGTAGATATAATTCGCATAACCAATCCAGTATGGTGTATCTGGAAGCATGTTATAAAGCCGGTAAAACTGAGTTAGCTGAAAAAGTAAGAACAGCACTTAGAAAAGACTTGAGTCAGCAATTTGATTATTTTGCTGCTCTTGGTGGAATGAGTCGTGCCGAATTTGAAAAAATATTTGATCAATATGAAAATATGCGGCAACAAGCTCAAATGAAAATGGCTTTTGCTCAATCAGCTGAACAACAGCGACAAGCTCAAATGGAAGCCGCACAAGCTGATAATTATCTTACAGACAACTTAAATGGAAAACAAATTGGCTTAAGAACCGAAATGCTAATTGTAAAAAGCCTGTTCAGAATAATGGATGCAGTTGAAGAAAAGTATTCACCTCAGAAAAAAGAAGGCACAGCAACAGAAGGACCAACTTCAATAGATAATTCAGGTAACCCTGATAGCTTAGGCATTGAACAAGTTGATACAATTAAACGAAACTAAAATTTAATAAGCTCTTTAAAAGCCTCCGTTAAAAACGGAGGCTTTTTTTTGAACTATTCTGTTGTTTATGTTGTTGTTAGTTTAAATCATTAAGCGTATTTTTTTCGTAAATTGTAACCTCATGAAAGGTTTTCATTTCACAAAGTTTAATGCAGATAGCGAAGGCAAGAGTAAGTTTCAGCAACTACTCGATCTTTTTATGCAACTACTTACCTATACCAGCGGTGATGTAGGCGAAGCTATGTCATGGATGAATGAATTGGATAAACAATATCAGCTAACAAATGATGAATATGGGATGGGCGATTTTATTGACGAATTAAAAGAAAAAGGGTACCTGACTGAAAATAATGAACAAGGCGAAATAAAGATTACCCCAAAAACGGAACAGGCCATTAGAAAAAGTAGTCTTGAAGAAATTTTCGGTAAGCTAAAAAAAGCAAAGCAAGGCAATCACCAAACTTTTAAACCCGGACAGGGCGACGAAATAAATCCCGAAACAAGACAGTTTCAATTTGGAGATACGCTGGATCAAATTGATTTTACAGAATCAATACGTAATGCTCAAATCAATCATGGAATAGATAGTTTTAGCATGCAGGAAGAAGACCTTAGCATTCGGGAAACTGATTTCAAAGCACAAACTTCAACTGTTTTAATGATTGACATTTCTCATTCAATGATCTTATATGGAGAAGATAGGATTACCCCAGCTAAAAAAGTAGCAATGGCATTGAGTGAATTAATAAAAACAAGATATCCAAAAGATACTTTAGATATTGTTGTGTTTGGCAATGATGCCTGGCCGATAGAAGTAAAAGACTTGCCTTACCTACAAGTTGGTCCATATCACACTAATACTGTTGCAGGTTTAGAATTAGCAATGGATCTATTAAGAAGAAGAAAAAATCCTAATAAACAGATTTTTATGATTACCGATGGCAAACCTACTTGCCTGAAAATCGGAAAAAGATATTATAAAAACAGTTTTGGGCTTGATAGGAAAGTTGTCAACCGATGTATAAATCTAGCTGCACAATGCAAAAAGCTGAAAATACCAATTACCACTTTTATGATAGCAACAGATCCATATCTGCAAAAATTTGTTCAGGAATTTACAGAAATGAATAACGGTAAAGCTTTTTTTGCTTCGTTGGATAAATTAGGGGCATTTATATTCAAAGATTTTGAATCGGGGAAAAGAAAAACTATTTACTAAAATCAAAGTGTTGATAAGGAATTAAATCCAACATTAAAATAAGATTTCAAAAGATGAACATTAAAAAAATAAAAACCCTCGGAGAACTAAAAGAATCAGGTTATAAACCAAAAAGTATTAAAGAAGAAATCAGGCAAAATCTTATTGCTAAATTGAAAAAGCAGGAAACAACATTTCCGGGC
>JAHEMM010000051.1:0-11625 GCA_024643655.1 Chitinophagaceae bacterium
TGATAAAGGATTTATAAAATGCATATCCTGTAAAAACAGGATATTTACTGAATCAGATAAAATCATGGAAAAAGGGGAGTACAAATTGCCTTTAGTAAAGGTTTATTTGTATTATCTTGGAAGATAAAAATAATGATGAGAAAGATTTATATAGCAGGTTTAATTGGTTTTATAGTTTCATCCAGTTGTTATGCTCAATCAGCAAAGGATAGTTTATTTGCTTTATTAAAATCAGGGAAAGAAGATACGGCAAAGGCGATGCTTTTGATAAATATAGCCGATCAATATGAATATAATAATCAGGATTCAGCTCTTTATTTTTTGAATCTTTCTAAATCGCTTTCCCAGAAACTTAATTTTAAAAATGGCCTGTTTACCTACTACCAGAATGCTATGATCGTTTCCTACACAAAAGGAAACTATGCAATGGCATTGCCGCTTGGTGATACAGCTTTGGCACTTGCAAGGCAATTAAGAGATTCTGTTAAGGTCGTCACTATAATTGCAAACCTGGGTAATATTTATCAATATACAGGCGATTTTGACAGGCAATTAGAAAATTTATTGAAGGCTCTTTCAATCGCCCAGCAGATTAATCTGGAAGAAAAAATTCCGGGAATCTATCATAATGTGGCAAATGCGTACTACAATCTTGAACAATGGAAAAAGTGTATTGAGTATTGTAATCTTTCATTGGGATACAAAAATCCCCCGGGGGGCTACATTTATCAGAACAGACTTTTTTCAACATTGGGACAGGCATATTATAGTTTGAAGTTAACAGATAGTGCCCTTTTTTATTTTGAGAAAGCAGTTTTGGAATCAGCAAATAAGGGAGATACATATGCTGAAAGTGCCATTTACGGCTACATGGTTAATGCCTATGCAGATAAACATAATTACTCCCAAATGCTATGGGCGGCTGATAGATCCTTAACCATTTCAAGAAATTTACAAAGTGATCAATTAATTGCCAGTGCACTTTATAATTCAGCGTTTGCAAAATATCTGAATGACAATAATGATGGAGCCAAAAAAGATATCCAGGAAGCATTGTACATTTCATTAAGGGATTCTTTACAGGATGAATTGAAAAATAGTTACATCATCCTTTCCTATATAGCTGCCAAAGAAGGAGATAAAAAAACATTATTGAATGCTATGTACAAAGCTGACTCAATAAAAACAGCCCAGCTGAATGAAGTAAAAGTTAAAGCTACAAGCGAACTTGAGAAAAAGTTTGAAACTGAAAAAAAGGATAATCAGATAAAATTGCAAAATGCAGAAATAAAAAGAAAAAAAATATTTAATTATTTTCTTTCTGGTGGATCTATTGCACTTATTGTGATTTTGCTTCTTGGATTCCGAAATTACAAGCATACGCAAAAATTACAACAGCAACGAATTGTTGAATTGGAAACTCAGCAACAGCTTACTGCAACCGAAGCTGTTTTAAAAGGTGAAGAGCAAGAACGTACCCGGCTTGCAAAAGATTTACATGATGGATTGGGAGGAATGTTATCCGGCATAAAATATTCATTTAGTACTATGAAAGGAAACCTTGTTATGACGCCTGACAATGCTCAGGCCTTTGAACGCAGTATGGATATGCTGGACAGTTCTATCAAAGAAATGCGCCGTGTAGCACATAATATGATGCCGGAGGCGTTAGTGAAGTTTGGTTTGGATACAGCATTAAAAGATTTTTGTAATGAAATAAATCAATCTGGTGCAATAAAAGTAAATTATCAATCTATTGGATTGGAAAATGTAGAAATTGATAAAACAATTTCAATAACAGTTTATCGAATTGTGCAGGAGCTTATAAATAATACGATGAAGCATGCTCAGGCCAAAGCAGCGATCGTTCAAATTTCAAAATCTGGCGATCAGCTATCTGTAACTGTTGAAGATGACGGGCATGGATTTGATACCTCCATTTTGAATTCATCCCATGGAATAGGATGGACAAATATTCAAAACCGGGTGGAGTTTTTAAAAGGGAAGCTGGATGTAAATTCTACAAAAGATAAAGGAACTTCAGTGTTAATTGAACTAACTGTTTAAATGAAGACAAAAGTATTTATAGTTGATGATCATTATATGGTAATTGAAGGCATTCGGTCACTCCTTCAGAATGAGAAAAGTATAGAATGGGCTGGTCATGCTACCAATGCTAATTCTTGTCATGCTTTTCTTAAACAGCATCAGCCTGATGTTATATTAATGGATATCAATTTGCCTGATATCAGTGGAATTGAGCTATGTAAAGAAGTAAAAGAAAAGTATCCTGGAATCTTTATAATTGGTTTAAGTACATTCAATCAATTAAGTTTTATTCAGAAAATGCTTGATAATGGAGCTTCGGGGTATGTGTTGAAAAATGCTACGCAAAACGAATTGATGGAAGGTATTGAAACAGTCATAAAAGGAAAACTTTACCTAAGTAATGAAGCAGCACAGTCATTAAAAAAAACCAGTAATGGCGAAATACCCGTATTAACTAGAAGGGAATTAGAAGTTCTTGAATTAATTGCTGAAGGATTAACGAATAATGAAATTGGGATAAAGTTATTCATCAGTGTTACGACTGTTGATACTCATCGCAAAAATTTATTAGCAAAATTTAATTCGAGAAATATCGCATCTTTAATAAAAACGGCTGTAAATATGAAGTTGATTTAGCTATTCAAAATCTTCATACAGTAAATACTTCTTTCTTGTTTTTTTGAATTCACTCAGTTTAGGTTCCCAGCTTGCCCTTATTTCTTTTTCTGATTTACCATCTTTGATTTGTTGCATCAGCAGATCATTTCCTGCCAGTTTGTGAAAAAAATTATTCTTTAGAAAGAAATTTTCTTTTTCAGGAAATAATTTATAGGCTTCAATCAGCCATTTCAATTGTATTTTTTGATCAATTTCAGCAAGTGCTTTTTCAGGAGTACCTGAAAGGTCCCATCCATAACAAACCTGTCCATATAATTTTGAATTTTTTGCTCCTTCATTTGGATTAGGTGTAAATGAATACAGGTTTTTGGGTAATGATGGATGCCCGAATACCTGAAACTGTTTATCTGTTCCCCTTCCTTCACTTAATACAGTGCCTTCGAAGAAACAGGTGGAAGGATATAAATATATAGATTGAATGTTTGGAAGATTGGGCGATGGTTTTACTGGTAAAATATATTTGCTCTTATGTGTATAGTTCTCATTTTTAATCACCATAAAATGAAATGGTGTATCGGTTGTTGGCTCAGTAGTTATATTGTAGGCATTAATTGTATTTGCTTTTTCTGAAACCAATTTCTCTCCCAGCAGCATCATTGCATATTCTCCCATTGTCATTCCATACACAATTGGAATAGGTTGTTTGCCGATACCACTTTTATATTTCAAATCCAATACAGGCCCATCAACATAAAAGCCATTTGGATTCGGTCTGTCTAATAATAAAAGTGGTTTATGATTTTCCAATGCTGTCTCCAGAAAATCCTGCATAGAATTGATATAAGTATAAAAACGGGTACCCACATCCTGCAGGTCAAATATCATTATATCTACATTTTTCAGATCTTCCGCAGATGGATATCTTTTACTGCCATATAAAGAAACTACTGGTATCCCGGTTTTCTCATCTATATAATTACCCACTTTTTCTCCTGCATCGGCTGTCCCTCTGAAACCATGCTCTGGACCAAAGATCACTTTTATATCTATACCCAATTTCAGTAAAGTGTCTACCAGATGTGTATGGCCAACAATCGAAGTTTGATTTGCAAAAATGCCAACTGATTTTCCTTTTATTAAAGGCAGATATACATTGATTCTGTCAGCACCAGCAAGAATCTTCTGTTTTTCAGCTGTTGATTTAGAAATTGCATTTTGTCCTGAACAACTAAAAGCAAAAAAAATTATTGGAATAAAGACGTTAAATAGCTTCATTTTAATGGTTTATAAGAAATAGTAAAATACACAAATTCTATACATTGATAAAATTAATAGTTTAAACGGTTGCATCGGTGTTTTTTGGTTACCTTGCAAGCCTTATTTTATTTAGTAAAACAAAAAATAGTAATATGGCGCAGGTAAAAAGTGGAGATAAAATTAAAGTGCATTATCATGGAAAATTAAATTCCGGAGAAACATTTGATTCTTCTGAAGGCAGAGATCCGTTGGAGTTTGAAGTTGGAAGTGGAATGGTAATAAAAGGGTTTGATGACGGCGTAACAGGCATGTCAGTAGGAGAAAAGAAAACAGTAACCATTCCTTCAGAAGAAGCTTATGGCCCTGTAAATCCCGAAATGGTATTGGAAATGCCGAAAGATCGCTTTCCTGAAGATATGCAGTTAGAAAATGGCATGCCTTTAATGATGAGTGATCAGAACGGACAGCAATTTCAGGTAACCATAGTAGAAATAAAAGAAGAAGCAGTAATGCTTGATGCCAATCATCCGTTGGCAGGAAAAGATCTGACTTTCGATCTTGAGCTGGTTGAAATAGTTGCGCCAGCATCTAAGATTATAATGCCTTAATTTTTTTTATAAATATTGTTAGTGGTTTGTAGTTTATTCAACTGCAAACCACTCTTTTTTGTATATTACATATCCCAAAATGATTTCTATGTTTTCAACTTATCAATTTACAGCAGCCCAACGATTCTTAAAGTATGTACAAATAGATACACAAAGCGATCCGCAATCAACTTCATTTCCCTCCACTGAAAAACAAAAAGACCTTAGTAAGCTGTTGGTTGAAGAATTATTGCAAATGGGTATTTCGGATGCCCATCTAGACGAATGGGGATATGTATATGCAACAATTCCATCTACTACAGATAAAAAAGTGCCGGTTATTTGTTTTTGTGCTCATGTGGATACTGCTCCCGATTGCAGTGGTACCAATGTGAAACCAATTGTACATAAAAATTATCAGGGAGATGATATTGTATTGCCTGATGATACAACACAGGTACTAAGAAAAAGTGAATATCCATACCTTAGTTCGCAAATTGGTAATGATATTATTACTGCTTCTGGAAAAACTTTATTGGGATCAGATGACAAAGCAGGCGTTGCTGAAATAATGGATATGGCTCATTTCTTAATGACAAACAAAGACATAAAGCATGGCGAAATAAAACTTTTATTTACACCTGATGAGGAAGTTGGGAGAGGTGTGAATCATGTTGATATGAAAAAACTTGGTGCTGATTTTGGATATACGCTGGATGGTGGTGAAGCAGGTTCGTTAGAAGATGAAACCTTTAGTGCTGATGGTGTATTGGTAACAATTCATGGTGTAATTGCACATCCTGGTTATGCAAAAGATAAGTTGGTCAATGCAATGAAAATTGCGGGTGAAATTTTACAATCGCTACCAAAAGACAGATTGTCACCTGAAACTACAGATGGGAAAAGAGGATTTATTCATCCCGTAAGAATTGAGGGAATAGCTGAAAAATGTACCATCGAATTTATCATTCGGGATTTTGACACTCCCGGATTAAAGAAGAAAGAAGATTATCTGCAAACACAAATTGAAGAAAGGTTACGAACACACCCAAAAGCAACATTTGAATTTAAAGTAACGGAGCAATATCGTAACATGAAAGAAATACTGGATAAAAATCCACATGTTGTTGATTATGCAAAGGAAGCTATAAAAAGAGCAGGTCTCAACTTAAAAATGGAAAGTATCCGTGGTGGTACGGATGGTAGTCGATTATCATTTATGGGGTTACCTTGTCCAAATCTCTTTGCAGGAGAGCAGGCTATTCATTCCAAGTTGGAATTTATAAGCATACAGGATATGAATAAGGCCGTAGAAACTATGGTTTATTTAACAATGGTCTGTGAAGAAAAAAATTAAAAGCAGGTATTGTTATTGCAAATTTGTTTATATCGTACATTGCGGTTTAAATTTTAAACCATGGACTTTCCACAAATTCTCGCCAATTACTGGTGGGTGCTAATCGGACTTATTATTTTCTTGGGTTCTTTTTTCACTATCAATCAAGGGTATATCGGTGTCATTACAATGTTTGGTAAATATCAACGAATTGTACGTCCGGGATTGAATATGAAAATTCCAATTCTTGAATCTGTTGCCAGAAAAGTTTCAATTCAAAATCGTTCAGTCGAATTAGAATTTCAGGCTGTTACAATGGATCAGGCCAATGTTTATTTTAAAAGTATGCTTTTGTATTCTGTTCAAAATGAAAACGAGGACACTATTAAAAAAGTGGCCTTTAAATTTATTGCCGATAGAGATTTGATGCAGGCATTAATAAGAACGATTGAAGGAAATATACGTTCATTTGTTGCTACAAAAAGACAGGCAGAAGTATTAGGATTACGCCGTGAGATTGTACAATATGTAAAAGTAGAAGTTGATCATTCTTTGGAAGAGTGGGGTTATCATTTACAAGACTTACAGATTAATGATATCACTTTTGATAAAGTCATTCTTGATTCAATGAGCAAAGTTGTTGCCAGTAATAACCTGAAAGCAGCGGCTGAGAATGAAGGACAGGCATTACTCATTACCAAAACAAAATCGGCTGAAGCTGATGGTAATGCTACAAAGATTGCTGCCGAAGCAGAAAAAGAAGCGGCCCGTCTTCGTGGGCAAGGGGTTGCTTTATTCCGTAAAGAAGTGGCAACTGGTATGTCGGAAGCGGCAGAACAAATGAAGCAAGCCAATCTCGATACGAATGTGATTTTGTTCAGTATGTGGACCGAAGCAATAAAGAATTTTGCAGAATATGGTAAAGGCAATGTAATATTTCTTGATGGAAGCCCTGATGGAATGGAAGGAACCATGAAGCAAATTCAGGCGTTGATGGTCAAGCAAGCTGGTACAAGTAAATAATCAGGAAGTCTGATTAACCAAAGTGTCCTAAAGGAGATTCATTTTATATGAATATCCTTTCGGATTTTTTAATACCGGACTTAATTACTTAAGAGGGGAGTCCATTTTTGAACCTTGCGACAACTTGATTTTTCCGACTACACTTGTTAAAGTCCTCTAAAACTTAGGCAAACGATACAACGTGGCATTATTTTTCTCGTTCAATGAAACGTTATCAGGAACTTTTAAAAACTTTATTCAGAGTTGTTGAAAACACTAAAAAGAAAATTAAAAGGCAACACCTACTTTTACACCTAAAGAACTACCATTATGATTGACCTCTTACAAATTATTGACACTGTAGCACAAGTAACAAAAAAAGTAGCCGGTGATGCAAACGGCGACGGGTATTTAAGTTTTGGCGAATTATTAATGACCGGCGGATGGATTATGATTCCATTAGGATTAATGTTATTAGCAGCCGTTTATGTGTTTGCAGAAAGAAGCATTGGCATCCGCAATGCATCAAAAATTGATGATAATTTCATGAATATTATCAGAGATAATATTATGAGTGGAAATGTAGCTGCAGCAAGAAATTTTGCAAAGAATACCAACAATCCAGTTGCCAGAATCATCGACAAAGGGATTCAGCGTATCGGTAAGCCGATTGATGCAATTGAAAAAAGTATGGACAATGTAGGGACACTCGAAATGTATAAAATGGAAAAAAATATGGGAGTTCTTTCTGTTGTTTCAAAGGCAGCCCCGATTTTTGGTTTCGTTGGTACCTTGATGGGGTTAATGCAAATGTTCTCCAATATTACAACTTCGAATGAATTTGAAGTAGGTACAATTGCTGGAGGTATATACACAAAATTGATTACCTCAATTACAGGTCTTGTAATTGGATTGCTGGCTTACCTGGGTTATAGTTATCTGATGACACAGATTGATAAAACGGCTAATAAAATGGAAGCAGCATCGTCTGACTTTATCGATATTTTACAAGAACCAACAAGATAAAAACATCAGATTGTTTAACCTTTAAAAATGACTGATGAAATTTAGAAAAAAACATAGAGAAGAAACGGCTGAAGTATTTACAGACTCATTGAATGATATCTTATTTATTTTATTGATGTTCTTTCTGATCGTAGCAACACTGGCAAACCCCAATGTAGTGAAAGTAGGATTGCCAAGAGGAACCAAAGATGTAAAGGCAAAACAAAATATCATGGTTTCTATCGATAAGGATCAGCAATATTATATAGGGACAACTAAAATTGAGTCCGGAATTTTTGATTCCTTACTTCGTAATGAGATCAAGAAATACAAAGCTTTTGTTGATACGCCAACTGTTGTGATAAATGCTGATACCACCGCTTACTACGGTGAAGTGTTCAGAATAATGCGCATTGCAAAGAAGGATACCGCTAAAGTAGTAGCGAGAATAGATTAAAAAGATTTCCCTCATGAAACTATAAAAGACCGGACTTTATCATCCGGTCTTTTTCTTGCATATCCTTTTTTATTTCAGCGGAATATCCTTGAGATTGCAGTAATTCCGAAACCTCTTTTCCAAGATCTTCATGAATTTCTAAAAAGATATTTCCTTTTTTATTTAAATGGGTTTTTCCAAATTGTGCAATAGCATTATAAAATATCAATGGATCATTATCAGGAACGAAAAGGGCAGTAGCTGGTTCATATTGTAATACATTGGGCAGGATCGTTGCTTTATCCTTTTCAGGGATATAAGGTGGATTACTAACGATGATATCAAAAGAAGGGAATTGCGACCATGTTTTTTTATCTAAGAAATCTATTTCTATAAAAGTGATTGCTGTGCCTAAGTCCTTACTATTTTTTTTTGCAACTTTTATTGCTTCTTCACTTATATCACAGCTCCAAACTTCTGCGTTAGTAAATTTTCTTTTAAGCGAAATTGGAATACATCCGCTTCCACTACCGATATCCAGAATTTTTAGTTTATCTAATGAGGAGTTATAATTCATTATAATCCATTCTATCAATTCCTCTGTCTCTGGTCGTGGAATCAATACATTTTTATCTACATAAAACTTTACTCCTCCAAACCAGGCTTCATTCAAAATGTATTGCACCGGTTCCTGTTCTAATAGTCTTTTACTAAATTGTTGCAGTAAAGTTTCTTCGTTTTTGGTGATGGATTCATTTTTATAAAGCATTCGTTCCACTTTTTTAGAACCCGTCAGTTTTTCCATTACCAGATCGGCGATATTGCTGGCTTCTCCAGCATCATAGATTGTACGGAGTTGATTTAGTAGTGAAAATGTTGCTTCCTGCATCGTCATATCCGCAAACTTAATTCATTTACTTTTGCGACAAATATGAGTTCCCGCAATTATATGCATCGTTGTCTCGATTTGGCGAGAAATGGAGCAGGTGCTGTAGCGCCTAATCCTATGGTAGGCGCTGTGTTGGTAAATGACAATATGATTATTGGGGAAGGCTGGCATCAACAATATGGTGAAGCACATGCTGAAGTGAATTGTATTAATGATGCGATGATGCGTCTGAACGCTGAAAGCGATCGGACGCATAACATAATAGAAGAATCTACATTATATGTTTCCTTAGAACCCTGTGCTCATTTTGGCAAAACACCACCATGTGTTGATCTGATCATTCAACACAAAATTCCAAAAGTTGTAATTGGATGCAGTGACCCATTCGACAAAGTTAATGGTAGAGGTATAGAAAAGTTAAGAGCAGCAGGTGTGGAAGTAGTTTCTAACATATTGGAAAATGAATGTAAGGCATTAAACAAACGGTTCTTTACTTTTCATGAAAAGAAAAGGCCTTATGTAATTTTGAAATGGGCGCAGACGGCTGATAAGAAAATGTCCTTGGACAATAATGAGAGATTATATATCAGTAATGAATATTCAAATCGCCTCGTTCATCGTTGGCGAAGTGAAGAAGCCGCTATTTTGGTTGGAACCAATACTGCTTTGCTGGATAATCCGGAATTAACCACCAGGTTATGGGAAGGAAAATCGCCAGTACGGTTAGTGCTTGATATTAATTTACGATTGCCATTACACCTGAAGTTGTTCGACAAAAAAGTTAAAACAATTGTTTTTAATACTGTGAAGCAGGAAGAAAATGAAAATCTTTTTTATTATAAGATAGGGAAAGAGAGTAATATCGTTTCAGAACTATTGAATGCACTTTATCAATTGAATATTCAGTCTGTGATTGTTGAAGGTGGCGCAATACTGCTACAGAGTTTTATTGATGCTGGATTATGGGATGAAGCAAGAATAATTAGTAATGAAGAACCTGCCCGTCCGGTAGGCGGGTTAGTAATTAAAAATGGCGTAGATGGACCAGAGTTAACAGCTGCTATAAAGGTTAGTGAAGAAAAGATACTTTCTGATAGAATAGAATACTATACAAGAACGAATCCTTAATAATGACAACCGACTCTCACTACTATACCATTGAAAAGCCATCTGTTGCTGAATTTAAGGAAAGAGGTAGCAAATTTATTGGGTATGCTTTTCCTATTGCTGATGTTGCAGCATTTAAATTTCATTTAGCTGAAATAAAAAAAGAACACCCAAAAGCAACACATCATTGTTTTGCTTATCGGTTGGGATTGGACGGTAATACATATAGGGTCAGTGATGATGGTGAGCCATCCGGATCTGCAGGGAAGCCAATTCTTGGTCAGCTTGATAGTAAACAAGTAACTAATATATTGGTTATTGTTGTCCGTTATTTTGGCGGCACACAATTAGGTATTCCCGGATTAATTACTGCCTATAAAACAACAGCCGCTTTTGCTTTACAAACAACTTCTATTGTTCAAAAACCGGTATTGCATCATTTTAAATTACAATTTGATTATACACAGATGAATGAGGTGATGATGGTAGTGAAGCAATTTGACTGTGTGGTAGAAAAGCAAGTGATGCAATTATTTTGTGTAATGAATATTGGAGTGCCGCAAAACTGGTTGGCAGAAGTAGAAAATAAGTTAAAAGACTTGCGAAATGTAGAAGTAGAATCAATTCTTTTGTAGCACAAGGGTACTCATACATCGAAGATCATTTACATTCACTGTTTTAAAAGGTTCCAGAAAAGACAAATTATTTTCCTGCATACAATCTGCCAGTAATTTTTTATGTAAAAGAAAACGTTGGGAGCCATCTGGAATAGTATAAACACCTTCACTAACCAATTCAATTTTATCTTCAAAACCAATATTGGCTGCAATACGGAAGAGCATTGAACCGCCCGGTTTAACAATACGGACTACTTCTGCCAGCATTTCTTTAAAATGTTTAGTGCTGGTTGCAAAATGTAAAACGGCAATACAAATAACATGATCAAAATAATTGTCTGCAAAAGGAATTTTTTCAACTGATGCAACCTGAAATCGATCTGCTGGTAAATGAGGATAAGATATTTTTAACTGATTAATCAATTCTTCATTGGTATCGATGGCATAGGTATCAAATTCATTTTGTAGAAACCAATGCATATTTCTGCCCGGCCCACAACCAATATCGATTATTTTATCATGTTCAGCATACCTGCCTTTCATGATTTGGTCAAGAAGGTAGATGTCGGTTTGACCGAGAAGATTCTTAATGGATGTTTTATCAGACATAATTATTGTTTTTTAAATTTCTTTAATAATATTTAATTTCAGTGTACCCTTATTAAGACTTAAGAAAAAAGCCGAAAATGGAGTTGTTTCAAGCGTAAGAACTTCTTTATCTG
>JAHEMM010000051.1:11725-20114 GCA_024643655.1 Chitinophagaceae bacterium
TCAGACATAATTATTGTTTTTTAAATTTCTTTAATAATATTTAATTTCAGTGTACCCTTATTAAGACTTAAGAAAAAAGCCGAAAATGGAGTTGTTTCAAGCGTAAGAACTTCTTTATCTGTAAAGCTTTCGAATTCTTCCTTACTGACTTCAACTTTTAATAATTTTTTTAGTGGAATTGATAAATTATAACTAATTGGCTCCGAATCTATAGTTTTTATTGGAAAGAAATATAGCATGAGTTTTTGTCTGCCCCGAATGTCTTTGATTAAAGGTATGAGCGATTGTTTTATAAATTTTAAAAAGAAGAAAGTAGCAATTAGAAAAATAATAAGTGAAGCATATCGGATGCTCTCTTGAAATACTTCTTTATCTGAGTTGGTAAAGAAAACTCTGAAAGATTTGTTATCGACATTATTGGAAGATGGCTTTGAAAGCCAGACATATAAACAGATCGATGATATAATTATATATGTAGAAATAGCTAGAAAGGAAAAATCATTCTTTCGTTTAATTAATGTTTGCAAGTCAATTTTAGTTAATGGAACAGTTTCAATTCGGATTATTTGCTCTTCTATTATATTTTGCATAAATCCACTATTATGCTTTTATTTAAATCTTGCACTTACAATATACTCCTTACTTCCTGGAGTATATGTATAAAACCCTTCGCTGCTTTTTACGCCAAGTTTACCGGCTGTAACCATATTCACCAATAAAGGACAAGGAGCATATTTTGGATTGCCAAAACCATCATGCAAAACATTTAAAATAGAAAGACAAACATCCAGACCAATAAAGTCGGCGAGTTGTAATGGACCCATAGGATGGGCCATGCCCAGTTTCATCACAGTGTCTATTTCTTCAACATTGGCAACGCCTTCGTATAAGCTGTAAATAGCTTCGTTGATCATTGGCATTAATATGCGATTGGCAATAAAGCCCGGATAATCATTGACTACACAAGGTACTTTCCCTAATTTTTTGCTTAGGGTTACAATCGTTTCAGTAACTTCTTTTGTTGTAGCATAACCGTTAATAATCTCTACCAGTTTCATTACCGGAACAGGATTCATAAAATGCATGCCGATCACTTTTCCGGCACGGTTGGTAGCTGCTGCTATTTTTGTAATTGAAATACTGGAAGTATTGGTGGCAAGAATTGCCTCTTTTGGTGCATATGCATCCAATTGTTCAAATATTTTAAGTTTGAGATCAATATTTTCCGTTGCTGCTTCTACAATTAGTTCAGCATCTTTTACCCCTTCAATAATATTTGACTCAGTAGTAATATTTGCTAATGCTGAAGTCTTCTGTTCTTCAGTTACGATGCCTTTGGTAACCTGACGATCAAAGTTTTTAGTAATATTTGCAACGGCTTTATCTAATTGTGCAAGTGATACATCAATGATCGTTACTTTAAAACCTGCTTGTGCAAATACATGAGCGATGCCATTGCCCATTGTGCCGGCACCAATTACTGAGACTTTCCCTCCATTTATATTCATATAGCTTAGTTTTTTTCCCATTTAAGGGTATAGTATAAAATTCACTTTATTTAATGTGATTGAATTGATTGCAAATGTAAGAAGTTAATTAGTCATCATCTGAATAGCGATCTGCTGTTGAAGTGTGCGATGCAACAGAAGATGCCATGAACCTGCCTGCCGGCAGACAGGAAACCGAAGCTGGCAACAAAATAAAAATATTATTCTATAGAAAACGTTGAGTCTTTTAAGATTTATTAAATCTAAGTTCCCCTTTAGGGGACAGGGGCATTAATTTTTATTCTTAAAATCACCCCGTTTCCAGGCTTGTATAAATTCGCCCCAGGCAGCAGGATTAAAAATATTCATAGGAGGATTTTGCCCTTGATATACGGCACGGTTCGCTATTTTATTCATTTGTATCCGAGTAGCTTCACCACCATCCCCGGGAATGGTTTTCATCCAAATTTTTCGTTTTGCTGCATTGGTGTTTTGTCGGGCTATTTCAATTTCATCATCCGGCACTTTGTTTTTTACAAAATCCCGGGCAAATTGTTCTGGAGAAGGACGAGGTTTAATAATTGTAGCAGGTAAATAAACAGTGTCAACAACCATTAATTGTACAAGACTATACTGATTGCCGTCAATATTGCGGGGAATAGAAACCGTTTTGGATTTATAGGTCACATGTGAAAACTCTACCTGATCTCCTTTTAAAACAACGATTGAAAAAACACCTTGATTATTAGTGATCGTACCGCGGTTCTGACCTTTTACAATAATGCTAACGGCTGGAATACCTACAAGACTATCGGCTGTCATTACTACTCCATATAATTGTACGACAGAATCACGGGTTGTTTCAAATTGGGCCTTGGTTGCTTGTGTAAGGATTAAAAATAATAATCCCGTAAAAAGTATATGTTTTTTCACTGGCTCAAAAATAAAGACAAGTTGCTGATTTCGTAAAAGAATTTGCCCTTGTTATTGGTTAACTTTGCATCTTCTACTGACTTTTAACAAATACTTGGAATATGACGAAGGAAAAAGTTCTCGAAGCTCTTGGAAATGTACAGGAACCTGATCTGGGAAAAGATCTGGTGACATTAAACATGATACAAGATCTTACCATTGAAGGTAATAATGTTTCATTTACTATTGTATTAACGACACCTGCTTGTCCGATGAAGGAAATGATGCAGAATGCTTGTATTAATGCCATCAAATTGCTTGTGAATAAAGAAGCAGTGGTGAACGTTAGCTTTACCTCTAATACTACTACAAAAAGAACTGATCCTGGTACAGTGTTGCCTAAAGTGAAAAATATTATTGCCGTAGTGAGTGGCAAAGGTGGTGTAGGTAAATCTACAGTAGCGGCAAATCTTGCTTTAGCATTGGCACAAGGTGGAGCAAAAGTAGGATTGATGGATGCAGATATTTATGGACCTAGTGTGCCAATTATGTTTGGTGTAAGAGGTGAACGGCCCTTGATGATCGATGTAGGTGCAGAAAAACCAATGATTGCTCCGCTTGAACGTTTTGGGTTGAAATTAATAAGCATTGGTTTATTGGTAGATGAAAAAAATGCAGTGGTATGGAGAGGCCCGATGGCGAGTAGTGCCATACGTCAGTTTGTAACAGATGTATATTGGGATGAATTAGATTACCTCGTTGTAGACATGCCACCTGGAACTGGTGATATACATTTAACGTTGATGCAAACGGTGCCGGTTACAGGTGCAGTAATTGTAACTACACCACAAGATGTGGCATTGGCAGATGCGAAGAAAGGAATTGCCATGTTTGGACAGGCGCAGATGAATGTGCCGATCATAGGATTGGTTGAGAATATGAGTTATTTTATCCCGCCAGGAGCCGGGACTGAATTGCCAGACAATAAATATTTCATCTTTGGAAAAGATGGCGGTAAGCGATTGGCTGATGAATATGATATTCCTTTTCTAGGTCAAATACCACTGGTGCAAAGTATCCGTGAAGGTGGCGATCAGGGAACACCTGTAATGATAAGTGATGACATTGTTTCTAAAAAAGCATTTGAAGGATTTGCATCTCAGGTAGTAAGAAGTATTGCCATGCGGAATGCGAACATAAGTGCTGAAAAGATTGCGGAGACAGTGTAAACTTTCAACTAATAACCATGTATAAACTTCCATACTTTAAAGAAGATGATCCATTGGTTGTTATGCAGTTCGTAAAAGAGCATCCATTTGCTTTAATTTGTGGAAGTACAGCAAAAGGAATACCTGCTGCTACGCAAATCCCTGTTTTTATAGATGAAAGGGATGGTAAACAATTTCTCTCAGGTCATATCATGAAGAATACGGATCATCACAAAGCATTTTTAGAAAATAAGAATGTATTGGTTGTATTTACAGGAGCAAGTACCTACGTAAGTGCCAGTTGGTATGAAAATAAACAGAGTGCCAGCACATGGAATTATCAAAGTGTACATTGCAAAGGAGTTTTATCATTTCTGGATGAAACATCTCTAATGGACATATTAAAACGTACGACTGATTATTTTGAAAACAATCCTGCTTCTGGTTCAAATTATAATGATATAGATATTGAGTACATCGCTAAAATGAAGGATGCTATTGTTGCTTTTGAAATTGAAGTAACGGAGATGGATCATGTATTTAAGTTAAGCCAGAATCATTCTGAAAAAGATTATGATAATATAGTTAAAGAACTAATTGCAAAAGGTGGGGAAAGTAAGGTTGTTGGTGAAATAATGGAATTCAGAAGATCTAAATTATTCAAATCATGAAAAATTATTTAATTATAGGTTTATCAATATTTATTTTTTCATGCTCCAATTCAAAGAAAATGCAGCACACCACTACGGAATCAGGAAACGATACTTATGTGCAAGGGGAATTTGATAAGCAAGGTCATCGGGGTTGCAGGGGTTTAATGCCAGAAAATACAATCCCGGCAATGGTTCATGCTTTAGATCTTGGCGTTACTACATTGGAAATGGATGTAGTAATAACAAAAGATAAAAAAGTGATTCTTTCACATGAGCAATGGTTCGGTCAGGAAATAACAACCTTACCTGATGGTTCATATATGGGGCCTCGGCAAGAAAGAACGTATAATATTAATTGGATGACGTATGAACAAACAAAAACGTTTGATGTAGGTTTGAAACCCCACCCAAGATTTCCTCAGCAACAGAAAATGAAGATTACAAAACCCTTATTGAGTGAAGTGATTGATACGATTAACCGGGAAATGATGATCAGAAGAAGACCTTTCCCATTTTATAATATAGAAACGAAAACAAATCCTGCGTTTGATGGTGTCTTTCATCCAAAACCAGAAGAGTTTGTTGATTTATTAATGGCGGTTGTAAAAGAAAAAGGAATTGAAGAGCAGGTAATCATTCAATCGTTCGATTTTAGAACATTGCAATATCTCCATATAAAGTATCCAACTATTAAAACGGCAATGCTGATTGAGGACTTTGATAAAAGAAATTTAGATCAACAGATCAAAGACCTGGGATTTAACCCAACAATTTATAGTCCTGCTTACCAATTGGTCAGTGAAAAATTGATAAATCAATGCCATTCAAAAAATATAAAAGTTATTCCGTGGACGATAAACACAAAAGCAGATATAGAAAAGTATAAAAAAATGGGAGTTGATGGAATAATTACTGATTATCCTAACTTATTTAATGAGTAATTGTTAATAAAACTCAGGCAAATTCTTTTTTTTCAATCCTAGCCAATCAATCGCATTTTTATACAATAATTTATTCGTTAGCTTTTTTCCCAGATCCATTTTTTCAATCAATTTGCCGGGTTTTAATTCACCCAGCGGAAATGGATAATCACTACCAAGGCATATAAAATCTTCTCCCATTAAATCAATTAGATAATTCATTGCTTTTTTATCATGCACTAAACTGTCAACCCAAAATTTCCCTATATAATTTCTGGGATTAATTGGATTGTCAATTGCAACAAGATCAGGACGAACTTTAAAGCCATGTTCAATTCTGCCAATAGTAATCGGGAATGATCCGCCACCATGTGCAAATGCAACTTTCAGGTTTGGAAATTTTTCAAAAACCCCTCCAAAAATCATAGAACATATTGCTCTCGATGTTTCTGCAGGCATCCCTACCAGCCAGGGCAGCCAATATTTCTCCATCTGATTGCTACCCATCATTTCCCATGGATGAATAAATAAAGAGCAGCCCATTTTTTCTGCTGCTTCATAAAAGGGAAAAAATGATTCATCCGAAAGATTCTTGCCGTTAATATTTGAACCGATCTCTAATCCCGGCATCTTCAATTCTTCCATACATCTTTCCATTTCTTTAATAGAAAGATGGATATCCTGAAGAGGAACTGTACCCAAACCAATAAAATGATTGGCGTCAGTTGAAACGGTTTCCGCAATATGATCGTTCAAAAACCGGGAAGTTTCTAAGCCATCAGATGGCTTAGCCCAATAATTAAATAAAACAGGAATGGTGGAGAGCACCTGCATGTTCACATCAGTATCCTCCATATCTTTTATTCTTGCTTCAGGTTTAAAGCAATTCTCTTCCACTACCCGGAACAGTTTATCACCTTTTATCATGCAGGCCTCACAGTTACGATGTTCCAGATGAATAAACTCACCATAGCCAAACTTTTCCGTCCAGTTTGGCATTTTCTCGGGCATAATATGCGTATGTATATCGATTTTCATTTGATATAAGATTTGTTATTTTAATAATTTTCCAAAAGAAAATCCAAAGAAAGGTGCGAAACCATTTTGATTGACAATAGGAGTCAGGCTTATTCGCCACATAAGTGAATTTTTAGTATGCTTCCTGTAACCGACAGTTGGAAAGTAATTGCCAAAATTTGTTCTTTTTTTACTCAAGTCAGGTTTGAGATATAATGAAACGTTTTCTTTTGTCCATGTAGCTCCGAAGCCAACTTCCATGTATGATTTATCTTGTTGTAATTCGAATAAATAATTAACGCCAACCGGAATGGTCAATTGAAATGGATTCAAGGAATAAAATCCAATCCCTGCTCTAATGCCGAATCCTGGTTTTTTTGTTAATTGGTAATCATAATTCACCGAAGTAAATAATCCATTACCACCCAATTCAAAATACAGACTTTGTCTTTTGCTGATTGATTGACTGAATAAATAAGAGGAACAACAAAAGAATAAGAAGCTTATAAATAAAAAGCGCATATCGAAAAATAAATTGATACTTAAAATATCACCAGTTACTATTTCTTAACAGGCGGTTCCATTATTGTTCCACATTTTTTACAAGTTCTCAATTCTTCACTTCCCCAGAATTTATTCATAACAGGCGGTAATTGATTTACAATATCCTTTACAAACAAACTGTCTTCATGTAATTTATTACCGCAGTTTTCACAAAACCAGAGAAAAGCGTCCTTCTCTTCTTCTTCATCTTCTCTTACTTTTTCAATTACCAAGCCAACCGTATTTTCACCCCGTTGAGGCGAGTGAGGAGTTTTAGGCGGCAATAAAAACATATCGCCTTCATTGATTGCAATATCTTTTGGTACACCATCATCAATTATTTTTAAAACAATATTTCCTTCCACCTGATAATATAATTCTTCACTTTCGTTATAATGATAATCCTTACGGGCATTCGGGCCACCAACCACCATTACAATAAAATTTTCGGCATCTGTATAGATACATTTATTTCCAACCGGTGGTTTTAAAAGGCTACGATTTTCGTCGATCCATTTGTTAAGGTTAAAAGGTGCAAGTACAGGCATATCGTTAGTTTTTATTATTTAGTCAGCTGTAGAAATACTAATCAACTTTTGTTGCGTCGCACTCTTGTACGTCCGGTAATTCTACTCAGCTTTTTTAATTACGAAAAATTACAACAATTTTCTTTAGGTTTGAAGGTATGAATCTCTCTTTAGAAGACAAAAACGCAATTATTTGTGGAAGCACACAAGGAATTGGCTTAGCCATTGCCGAAGAATTGGCATTGCTGGGCGCAAACTGTACATTGGTTGCAAGGAATGAAGAAGCGTTGCAACAAGCTATTTTAAAATTAGATACTCAATTAAGACAAAAACATGACTATTTGATTGCCGATTTCCATAAGCCAGACGAAGTAAAAAAAATAATTGAAGGTCATGTTTCAAATAATACCGTTCATATTTTAATTAATAATTCAGGAGGTCCTGCAGCAGGTCCGATCATTGATGCTACAGAAGAAGCTTTTCTGAATACATTTAATCAGCATTTAATTTGCAATCATATTTTAACACAGGCTGTTGTTCCTTCAATGAAAAAAGAAGGTTATGGAAGAATTGTCAATATCATTTCTACATCCGTTAAAATTCCTTTGAAGAATCTTGGCGTATCCAATACCATTCGAGGAGCAGTAGCCAGTTGGGCAAAAAGTATGGCGAATGAATTAGGGCAATTTAATATAACTGTTAATAATGTTTTGCCCGGATTTACTGCTACTAAAAGACTATCAACATTAATAGAGAATATTGCAAAAAAAGGTAATACAGTTGTTGATATTGTAGAAAAGAATATGATGGAAGAGGTACCGATGAGACGTTTTGCGGATGCATCGGAAATAGCTGCTGTTGCCACATTTTTAGCATCACCAGCTGCAGCTTATGTAAATGGTGTAAGTATTCCTGTAGATGGTGGTCGTACCGGTAGTATTTAATTTATTATTATGAATCTTGATATTCCATATCATTTAGAAAATTATATCGGTGGCAACTGGATAGGTCCATTGAGTGGAAACTTTATTGAGAATATTAATCCTGCAACAGGAGAAGTAGTTGGACAAATACCAGACAGCAATGAAAAGGATGTAAATATTGCTGTACAAGCGGCCAAAA